>NZ_JBAQRT010000259.1:0-5226 GCF_049306435.1 Zavarzinia sp. | reverse complement strand
GCCCAGGGCAATGGCATCGCCAACGCCCGGCAGCGCCGGCCCGTCGACGCCGGACGGGCGGTGCACGGTCAGGGCCGCGCCATCGGCCAGTGTCACCACGAGCCGCAGGTAAGGCCCCATGAAGCGGCTTTCGGTCAGCGTGCCCGCGAGGGACAGCGGCTCCGCGCCGCCAAGGGTGACATCGTCCGGGCGGATGACCACCAGCACGGCGCCATCCGGCCCCGGCGACGGCAGACGCCCGCCACCAATCGCCACTTCGCCGCCCTTGCGCACCGCCGGCAGCATGTTGGCGTCGCCGACGAAGGAGGCGACGAAACGGCTGGCCGGGCGGCGATAGACATCCTCGGGCGTGCCCTGCTGGACGATGCGGCCCGCTTCCATGATGACGATCCGGTTGGCGAGATCGATCGCCTCGCCCTGGTCGTGGGTGACGAAGATGAAGGTGCCGCCGATCGCCTTGTGCAGGGCCTTCAGCTCGTCCTGCATCGCCTTCCGCAGCTTGAGGTCGAGGGCGGCGAGCGGCTCGTCGAGGAGAAGGATGCTGGGCCGCATGACGAGGGCGCGGGCCAGCGCGACGCGCTGCTGCTGCCCGCCTGAGAGTGCCGCCGGCAGCCGGTCGGCGACCGCGCCGAGATGGACGAGGTTCAGCATCCGCACCACCTCGAGATCGATCTGTTCCGGGTCGCGGCCGGCGATCCTGGGGCCATAGCCGATGTTCTGGGCCACGGTCATGTGCGGAAACAGACCATAGCCCTGGAACACCATGTTGGTATTCCGCTTCTCGGGGCCGAGGGCGGTCACGTCCTGGCCGCCGATCTCGATGCTGCCCGTGCTCGGCGGCAGGAAGCCGCCGATCATGCGCAGCAAGGTGGTCTTGCCGCAGCCCGACGGCCCGAGCAGGGCGACGAAATCTCCCCGCCCGACCTCGAGGTCGAGCGGGTGGACGGCCTGGGTTTCGCGGTAACGCTTGGAGATATTCCGCAGACGCAGCAGGGGATCGCTCATCCGGTCAGGCCTTGAGCACCTTTTCCCAGGCTTCCTGGTAATCGTCCCAGATCGCGTATTCGCCATCCTCGTCGAGCGGATACATCTCCATCACCAGGCTCTTCCTGGTGAAGTAACCTTCGAGGTCCGTATAGTCGTAGAGCGCCTTGTTGGCGGCGCCCGCCTTCTCCATTGCCTCGGTCGTCACCACCGGGATCGAGCTGAGATCGGCGCCGGCGATCTGGCCTTCGAGCGAGAGGGCGTTGTTGATCAGGGCATGGGCCTCGGCCGACTTGGACGAGCCCTTGCCGATGGCATAGCCTTCGATGAAGCCGCTGGCGCCTTCCTTGGGGTAGGCGACCTTCACCGTGGTGCCGTCGCCGATCCAGGTGGAGACCGGCTCCCAGCCTTGCGAGATCACGATTTCCTTGTTGACGTACATGTTGATCAGATCGCCGTAGGACGGAGCGATCGCCTTCAGATGCTTCTTCTTCAGGGTGATCAGCAGCTCGGTCGTCTTCGCCAGTTCGTCGCGGGTCATGTGATGCGGGTTGGCGATGCCGAGGACCCGGGCCATGGCGAAGATATTGCCCTGATAGTCGGCGGTGATCGCCGCCTTGCCCTTGTATTCGTCCTTCATCAGATCGGCCCATGAGGTCGGCGCCGCGATCTGCGTCGAGTCATAAAGCATGCAGATCGAGCCGAAGGTGAACGGACAGGCAAACCACTTGCCATCCTCGCTCATGTTGCTTTCGGCATAGTGCTTGATGGTCGGGTGGAGCTTGGCGAAATTGGGGATCTGCGCCAGGTCGAGCGGCGCCAGCAAGCCCTCGGCGCCCAGGAAATCGTCATTGACGAAATAGGGCGTGCAGACGTCGACCGCGCTGCTGTCGAGGCGCAGCTTGGTGATGATCTCATCGGTCGAGGAGATCAGGGTCTTCTGCAGGGCGAAGCCCTTGGCCTTGTCGAAATCGCCGCCCGTCAGGAAAGTGTCATAGCCTTCCCAGCCGATATAATTGATGTCGGTCGCGGCCGCGGCCTTGCGCATTCCGCCAAAGCCGAGGGCACCGGCGGCGCCAAGGGCGGCGGCGCCGCGCAGCAGATCGCGCCGGCTCATGTCGAAATAGCGGCGAACGCGCAGGATTTCGTCTTTGCTGCTCATGGTACTCTCCCTCGGAAGGTCACGCCGTCTCTGCCACCAGCAGTCCCGTCCAGCTTCGGCGCGGGATCGCTGCAGTGCAACATCGGTTAGTTATCGAGCTGTAAAAGGACACTTTGACCGGGACTCAGTCGCGCACCCAGACCTGGTCGTCCGCATAGGCCGCCTCGCCCCGGCCGGCCGCCAGCGCCCGCCACAGCCGGGCCTGGAAGCCGAGATAGGTCATGCTGTTGGGCGCGATGCCGTTGCCGTCGAAGATTTCGCGGTGCAGTCGCGGCAGACGGTGGAAGGGCACGCCCGGGAAAGCGTGATGCGCGGTGTGATACTGCATATTCCAGCAGATCCGCCGCATCAGCGGGTTGGTCCGCGTCGTCCGCGTGTTCACCAGGATGTTCTGGTCGTGGGACAGGCCGAGATGCTCGATCGTGTTCTGCATCTGGTGAACGAATTTCATCAGCACCAGCGGCGCCAGCCAATAGAGGACGGCGGCCCAGCTCTGAAACGCGATCGAGACCGCGGCGATCAGGGCATAGCCCGCGAGATGCAATCGCGCCTCGAGGATGACATCGGCCTTGCGCGCCTCGGGGATATAGGGCTCGACCACCCGGCCGGCGGCCATGCGCAGGATGCGCGCGATCCGCGTGTACCAGTATGAAGGTCCGAAGAACCACATGAGGTAGGACAGGAGCGTGTATTTCGGCCGGGCCAATTCGCCGTCCCGGGCCCAATCCTGGGTGTGGCGATGATGGGCGGTGTGCTGGATCAGGTCGAAATCGCGCGGATAGATCATCAGGAAGCCGATGAGCCGGCCGAAGATTTCGTTGAGCGGACGTATACGAAACACGGTCCAATGGCAAAGTTCATGCTGACCGGCATAAAGGAAATTCAGCAGGATGCCATGGACGATAAAGACTGGCACCACCGCCCAGGATCCTTGGGAGAGATAGAGAAGCCAGCCGCTGACCCCGATGGCGGCAAAATGACCGCACAACTGCAGGGCACCTTTCAGATCCGATCTCGCGCTCAATTCATGAAGGCGGCCGGGCTTTATCAGATTTGTTCGAACGAATACTTCTTCCATCGACGCGGCACCCTGTAATCGTTCTGAATTGAAACAACGATCACCCGGATGGTGCCCCGCAACAGATACCGTCGGTGACAAGTTCAGTTGAGGATCCACTCAAGCAAGTTCCGCCACCCCTTCGAAGGGTGGACAAAGCGCGCCGCCCGCTTCACCTTCGCCGCCATGTTCCCCGCCCGAGCCCGCAGCGCATGACGACGCTTTCCGCCGATGATCTGGTCTCCCGCCAGTACGAGGCCCTGCCCTATCCCGCCCGCAACCCGCGCGACGAGACCAGGCGCCTGATCGAGGGCAGCCCGGGCGCCCTGCCGGAAATGCGCCACTGGATCTTCGGCGGCCGCCTGCCGGCGCGGATGCGCGTGCTCTTCGCCGGGGGCGGCACGGGCGACGGCTGCATCATGCTGGCCCAGCAACTGGCGGATGCCGGCATCGCGGCCGAGATCACCCATCTCGACATGTCGGCGGCGGCGCAGAAGATCGCGGCCGAGCGGGCGGCGATCCGCGGCCTGAAGGTCGATTTCGTGCGCGGCTCCCTGCTCGATGTCGAGCGCCTGGCACCCGGTCCCTTCGATTACATCGACTGCTGCGGCGTGCTGCACCATCTGGCCGATCCGGCGGCGGGGCTCGCCGCGCTACGCTCGGTGCTGGCGCGGGGCGGCGGCATGGGGTTGATGGTCTATGGCCGGATCGGGCGCAGCGGCGTTTACGACATGCAGGATGCCCTGCGCCTGCTGGCGCCCGAGGGGGATCCGCCGGCGGCGCGGCTCGCCATCGCCAAGCGCCTGCTGCCGGCCCTGCCGACGACCAACCGCCTGCGCCGCAACGAAGCGGTCACCGACCATCTGAACGGCGGCGATGCCGGGATCTTCGATCTTTTGCTGCATTCGCGCGACCGGGCCTATGATGTCGAGAGTTTCGTCGGCCTGATCGAGGATGGCGGCCTTGGCCTTGCCAGCCTGATCGAGCCGGCGCGCTACCAGCCCGAGACCTATCTGCTCGATCCCCAGCTGCGGCGCATCGCGGGCGATCTCGATCCTCGGGACAGGGCCGTCCTGGCGGAACGTCTGGCCGGCAATATCGCCCGCCATGTCGCCTATGTCGTCCATCCCGATCACGAGGCGCTGCCGCCCGCCCCCCTCGATCCGGATGCGATCCCGGTCTGGTCGCGGACCGACGGGGCGCAGATGGCGGCGGCGATGGGGTCGGACCGGGTGCTGAAGCTGACCCTGGACGGGCTGGCCTATCGCTTCCCCCTGCCCCAGTCCGCCCCCGTGATCGCGCGGGCGATCGACGGGCGCGCCAGCGTCGGCGAGATCGCCGCGCAGGTGAAGGTTCAGGGTTTCGAGCGGGCCTGGCCCGCGACATTCGCCGTGCTGAACGGGATCAGCCGGCTTTTCCTTCGTCGCGCTTGAACTTGTGGCCATAGATGAACCACAGGTTCCGCGCATAGATGACGAGGCCGCCGGCCTGGCCGGCGATGAACACCGGGTCTTCCCGGTGAATGGCATAGCCAAGGAGGACGATGCCCCCGCCGATGGAGAAGAACCAGAAGGCGACCGGCACCAGGCTTTGCTTCGCCTTCTCGCTGGCGATCCACTGCACGACGAAACGCATGGTGAAAAGCGCCTGTCCGGCGAAGCCGATGATGATCCACATGGTCGTATCGTTCACGATGCACTCCGGGGGGCGAAGATGCGGCGCCTTATAGCCGGATTCAGGTGCCGTGTCCCCTGCCTTAGCTGCCCGGGCTGGCCAGCCAGATATCGGCGCTCGCCGCCCGGCCGTTGGCGTCCAGCACGGTGACGCTGGCGCGGCCGATGCCATCCGGTTGCCATTCGGCCTGGCGGCGGAAGGCGGTGGTCGCGATCGGCCGGCCGTTCACCAGGAAGGTCAGCGGCATGGTCCCGCCGGTGGCGCGCAGCAGGACGCTTGAAAGGCCACCATCCTCGAGGCGCGGCACCTCGATCGTGCTGCCGTCGAGTGGCGCGGCGAGGCGCAAGGT
>NZ_JBAQRT010000258.1:0-2321 GCF_049306435.1 Zavarzinia sp. | reverse complement strand
GCCCCGGGCGGCGATGCCGCCACCGCCCTGCTGGGCGGACGCGCCGGCATCGGCAGCAATTCCTTCGCCGTCGCCGGCCGGCGCTCGGAAAGCGGCGCCGGGCTCATCGCCAGCGATCCGCATCTGGCCATCGGCCTGCCCAACCCCGTGATGGTGGTCGGGGTGAAGTCCCCGGGCTTTCACGTCGCCGGCCTGATGATGCCGGGCCTGCCCTTCTTTCCGGTCGGACGCAATCCGGACATGGCCTGGGGCGGCACCAATCTCTACGCCCAGACCAGCGATCTCTTCGACGCCGCCGACCTGCCGATCGAAACGATATCCGAGACTTTCCGCGTGCGCGGCGGGCGCGACCGCGTGCTGCCGCTGCGGCGCTGTATGCTCGGCCCCATCGTCTCGGACGGGCCTTTGCTGCGCGCGAAATCGCCCCTCGCGCTGCGCTGGACCGGCCATGGCGCGGGCGAGGAATTCACCGCGATGCTGGCGGCGGCCCGGGCCCGCGCGGCCGGGGATTTTCGCGCCGCGATCGACGGCTTCGGCCTGCCCGGCCTCAACATCACCCATGCCGGGCGGGACGGCCACATCGGCCACCTGCGCGCCGTCCATGTCCCGCGCGGCCGCCCCCGCGATCCCGCCGACCTCGTGCTTTCGCCGGATGCCGCCTGGCCGCTGGAAGGTCTCGCCACCGCCCGCGAATTGCCCGCCGCCCACGACCCTTCATCGGGCGCCGTCGTCTCGGCCAACGAGCCGCCACCGCCGGGCGATATTCCCATCGGCCATTTCTTCGCGCCCCGGGACCGGGCGGAGCGGATCAGCCAGTTGCTGGCGGTACGCGACACCCTGAGCCTCGACGATCTGCGCCGCGTTCAGCGCGATGTGTCCCATGCGCCCGCCCTCCCCTTGCGCGATCATCTGCTGGCCCTCGGCACCGGGACCCGGCGGAAACCGGGGGCGCGGCGACTGTTCGACCTCATCGCTGGCTGGGACGGGTCATACGCGGCCGAAAGCCCGGGTGCCGCCGCCTTCGAGGTCACGCTGGCCCTCCTCGTCCGGCGGGTGACCGGGCGGCACCAGCTTGCCGCCCATGAGGCGCTGCGCCAGTCGCGCCGGCTGATCGCCGAGGAACTGCGGACCCTGCCGCGCGAGACCCTGGCCCCCGCCTTCGAGAAGGCGCTGGGCAAGGCGGCCCGCCGCCTGCCGGCGGGCACGGTCTGGGGCGACCTGCACCGGCTGCGCCCGGGGCATTTCATCGCCGGCCTGCCCCGTGTCGGCCGCTTCTTCCGCGCCCCCGACAGGCGGAGCGCCGGCGGCAACGACACGGTGGCCAAGGCCGCCTTCGGTCTTGCGACCGGACGGCATCATGTCGGCTTCGGCGCCGCCGTCCGTCACCTGTCCGATCTCGGCGACGAGGACGGCAATCATTTCTGCCTGCTCGGCGGCCAGGACGGCTGGTTCGGCAGCACGACGGCCATGGACCAGATCGACCCCTGGCAGGCGGGCGAAACCCTTCAGGTCCCCTTGCGGCTGGAAACCGTCCGCCGCAGCTTCACCCGCGTGACGGTGATCGAGCCGCTCTGAGCTTCGTCCCTCCTGCGAAGGCCGGAACCTCGCGACGAGGGGTCACCTTAAGCCGGCGGCAATCCCACAGGCGCCGGCCCACCCGTTGCCCAGTCCAGCAATTCGACCGTATGCACCACCGGCAGGGCGCCGTGCAGGTCGATCTGGGTCATGCAGCCGATATTGCCGGCGGCGATCAGGGGCGCGCCGGTCGCCGCCAGGGCGGTGGCCTTGTTGGCGCCCAGCTGCGCCGAGAATTCGGGCTGCAGCATGTTGTAGGTCCCGGCCGAGCCGCAGCAGAGGTGCGGATCGACGGGCTCGCGTAAGATGAAGCCCGCCCGGGCCAGCAGGCGTTTCGGCGCCGTCACCCGCTGGCCATGGCGCAGCGAACAGGCATCGTGATAGGCGATGGCGCGTCCGGCCGCGACCCCGGTCACCGCCAGCTCCACCCCGTCCAGCACTTCGCTGACATCGCGGGCGAGGCCGGCGAGACGGGCGGCGGCGGCGGCCCGCGCCGGGTCGTCCTTCAGCAGGTGGCCGTAATCCTTCAGCGTGGTGCCGCAGCCGCTGGCGGTGACGATCACCGCATCCAGCCCGTCGATCTGTCCGGCCAGGGCATCGACGACGGCCGCGGCCATGGCCTTCGCCTTGCCGTCCTTGCCCATATGCAGCGGCAGGGCGCCGCAGCAGCCCGCCTCGGGCACCACCACCTCGATGCCGTGCCGGGTCAGCAAGCGGACCGCCGCGGCATCGACGCCGGGCCGCAG
>NZ_JBAQRT010000257.1:0-5743 GCF_049306435.1 Zavarzinia sp. | reverse complement strand
GGGCCGGCGCGGCCGGTTTCGTCACCCTCGACCGGCAGGCGCGGGGCCTGCGCACGCCGAAGCCGGTGGAAGGCGGCGGGCCGGCGATGGTCGGCGAATCCTTCCAGGATTCCCGTCCGTCCTATGGCGCCGAGGTGCGGCCCGAGAAGGGCGCGCCCAATGTCGTCGTCATCGTGCTCGACGATGTCGGCTTCGCCGATCTCGGCTGCTATGGCAGCGAAATCGCGACCCCGGCGCTGGACAGCCTCGCCGCCGAGGGGCTGCGCTACGCCAATTTCCGCACCTGCGCCATGTGCTCGCCGACGCGGGCGGCGCTGATGACCGGGCTCAATCACCATTCCGCCGGCATGGGCTGGCTGGCCGATATCGACAGCGGCTATCCCGGCTATCGCGGCGATCTCACCCTCGAGGCCGCGACCCTGAGCGAGGTCCTGCGGGACCAGGGCTGGTCGACGCTGCATGTCGGCAAATGGCACGTGAACCTGGCGCATTCCAACGGCGCCACCGGGCCCTATCACAACTGGCCGACCCATCGCGGCTTCGACCGCGCCTATTGGTTTCAGGGCCATTCCACCGATTACTTCCACCCGGGCGAGATGCTGGAGGGCACCGCCCCCGTGGAGCCGGCGAAGAGTGGTGATTACTACGCCCTCGACGACCTGACCGACCGGGCCATCGCCTATCTGAACACCCAGCAGGGGATCGAGCCCGGGCGGCCGTTCTATCTCCAGCTCTGCTATCCGGCGGCCCATTCGCCGCTGCAGGTGCCGGGCACCGACCGCGATGCCTACAAGGGCAAATATGACGCCGGCTGGGACGTGATCCGCGCCGCGCGGCTGGAGCGCCAGCGCAAGCTGGGCCTCGTCCCCGAGACGACCGAACTGCCGCCGCTCGCCCCCGGGGTCTCGGCCTGGGACCAGCTGGGCGAGACCGAGAAGAAGCTCTTCGCCCGTTACATGGAAGTCTATGCCGGGCTGATCACCCGGCTGGACCGCAACATCGGCCGCGTCCTCGCCGCGCTCGACACGCTGGGGGTGCGGGAGAACACGCTCGTCGTCCTCATGTCCGACAATGGCGGCTCGGCCGAGGGCACGCAGACCGGGACGCCCAATGTCTTCGCCGCGGCGCTGGGCAATCCGGTGCCGGTCGAGGAAGCGGCGAAGCTCTACGACGTGATGGGCGAGGATGCGACCTTCCCGCATTACCCGATCGGCTGGGCCTGCACCTCGAACACGCCGTTCCGGCTCTACAAGCAATATGCCCATCTGGGCGGCATCGCCGATCCGCTGATCGTATCCTGGCCGGCCCGGATCACCGACAAGGGCGCGGTGCGCGACCGCTTCGTCCATGTCATCGATCTCTATCCGACCATTCTCGACGCCGTCGGGCTCAAGCGGCCGGAACATTACCGGGGCGTGAAGCTGAAACCGCTCGAAGGCGCCAGCGTCATCGGCACCTTCGCCGATCCCAAGGCCCCGACAAGGACCGAGCAATATTTCGAGCTGGGCGGCCAGCGCGGCTATCAGGACGGCAACTGGCGCCTGGTGACCCGCCACGAGCGCGGCGGCGATTACGCCGACGACCGTTGGGAACTCTATGATCTCACCCGCGAGGTGAACGAGCTGACCGACCTCGCGAAGGAAAAGCCCGAGAAGGTCGCCGAACTGGTCGCCAAATGGAACGCCGCCGCCGAGCGTTACGGCGTCTTCCCCATGGACGACCGCAATCTGGTGATCAAGATGACCCAGGACCGGGACCGCCGGGGCATCAAGCCCCATTATCTGTTCCGGCCACCGATGGATCGCCTGTCGGCCCATATCTCGCCGCAGGTCGGCGGCTTCGGCCACGAGATCATCGTCGACCTGGTGCGAAAGCCCGGCGCCGGCGATGGCGTGCTGCTGGCCCATGGTTCGCGCCACGCGGGCTATGTCCTCTTCATCAAGGACGGCCGCCTGATCTACGAGCAAAGCATGGTGCCCTGGTCCGAGCGGGTGGAAGCGAGCGAGATCCTGCCGGAAGGACCGATCACCGTCCGCTATGTCCAGACCATGACCTCGCGTCCGTTCGAGGGCGGCGGCGCCCTGTTTCTCGGCGATCGCAAGCTGGCGGAAAAGACTTACGGCAAGATCATCCTGTCGACGTCCTATGACGGCTTCTCGCTGGGCGCCGATCTCGGCAACCGGGTGTCCACGCTCTACGAGGGACACAATCCGTTCCAGGGCGAGATCGCGAAGGTGGAAATCAGGGTCGACAACGAGCCCTTCGGCCCGCTCGAGGTGAAGCGCTTCATCGACCGCATCGGCATCCGCGTGTGAGCGATGGCGGCGACATGGTGGCGATCCCGGCGGGCCTCTACCCGCTGGGATCCGACGACCATTATCCGGAGGAGCGGCCGGCCCGCCGCGCCCGTATCGAGGCCTTCCGCATCGACCGGACCCCGGTCACCAACCGCGCCTTCGCCCGTTTCATCGCCGAGACCGGCTATGTCACATATGCGGAGCGTTGCGCGCGGCCGGGCTCCGCCGTCTTTCGCATGACGGCGGGACCGGTCGACCTGCGCGATCCCGCCCAATGGTGGTCCTTCGTCGACGGCGCCTGCTGGCACCGCCCCCAAGGCCCGGGCAGCACGATCGAGGGAATCGAGGACGCCCCCGTCACCCATGTCGCGCCCGAGGATGCCGAGGCCTTCGCCCGCCATCATGGCAAGCGCCTGCCGACCGAAGCGGAATGGGAGGCGGCGGCGCGCGGCGGCCTCGAAGACGCGCCTTATGCCTGGGGCCGGGAGTTCCGCCCCGATGGGCAGTTGATGGCCCATGTCTGGACTGGCGGCTTCCCATGGTATTTCGCGCGTGGGGTGCCGGGTCCCTGCGCCGTCGGCCGCTATCCCGCCAATGGTTATGGCCTGATCGACATGATCGGCAATGTCTGGGAAATGACCGCCAGCGCCTTCACGGGCGAGGGGCACTGCGGCTGCGGCCGTGGCGGCGGCCCGGTCGCGGCCAAGGGCGGCTCGTTCCTCTGCGCCGGTGACTATTGCGCGCGCTACCGCCCGGCGGCCCGCATCGGCATCGCGCGCGACGCGACTTCGTCCAACGTCGGCTTTCGCTGCGCGGCCTGAGGGGATACGGCCCCCCGAGATCAGCCCGGACTGCCGCCCAGGGCCTGGCACAGGGTGATATAGGCGGAAAGCGCGTTCAGCCGGCTCTGGGCCAGGGAGCTTTCGGCGCTGCGCCGGGATTCCTGCGAATCGAGCCAGGATTGCAGGCTGACCGCGCCGGCGCGGAACCGGCTCTCATACAGGCCTTCCGCCATCCGGGCGGCGGCCAGGGCCTTTTCCCGATCGGCGACTTCATTAGCATAGTGGCGGCGGGAGGCGAGGGCGTTTTCGACATCGCCGAGGGCCTGATACAGGCTCTGGCGGAAGCTCACCACCGCTTCCTCGTAATCGAGTTTGGACACCTCGATGTTCAACTGCGTCTGGTCCCAGTTCAGGAACGGCAGCACGAGACCGAGGCCGAGACTGGCCACCGGATTTTCGAGAACGTCGATCAGGCTGGTGCTACTGGTGCCGAGGCTACCGGTCAGGCTGAAGCCGGGGTAATAGGACAGGCGGGTCGCGTCGGCGCTGGCGAGGGTGGAGCGCAGGCGCAATTCCGCCGCGCGCAGGTCCGGCCGCCGGCCGAGCAGGCTGGCGGGCAGGCCGGCGTCGATCGCGGGCAGGGCTTCCCGGGGCAGACGCAGGGACTCGGGCTTCACCGATTCCGGCGGGCCATCGAACAGAATGGCGAGGGCATTGCGCTGTTCGGTGCGCTGCTGAAGCAGCGTGTGCAGACTGGCCCGCTGGTTCTCGAGATTATATTGCGCCTCCGCCAGCTCCAGATCCGAGGCGCCGCCGGCCGCGACCATATTCTCGACCAGGGCCAGGGTCTTTTCGGCATAGGCGATGCTTTGCCGGGCGAGATCGATCCGCTCGTTCAGATAGGCGATGGTCCAGTAGAGATCGGCCACCGTGCCGACGAGGCTGAGGGCGGAGGCGTTCAGGTCCTCCTCCGTCGCCGCCGCCTCGAAATGGGCGGCGTCGGCCTCGCGGCCCAGCTTGTTCCAGAGATCGATTTCCCAGGCCGCGGAGGCCGAGGTGCCGGACTGGCGCGCGGTCACCCGGGGATCGGACAGAGTCCGGCTACCCTCCGCGCTGGCGCTGGCCGAGAACTGGGGCAGGCGCTGATCGTCGGCGATGCCGGCGGTCGCCCGCGCCTTGCTGACCCTTATCGCGGCGATGGCGAGGTCATTGTTGCGGCTCAAGGCCTCGGCGATCAGCGCGTCGAGCGCGGGATCGCGGAACGCTTTCCACCAGTCGGCGCCAAGGGCCTGGCCGCCGGTGGCGGCTTCGGTCCATTGTGCGGCGGTCACGGTCTTCGGCACCTGATAGGGCGTGTCGAGCGCGCCGCAACCGGCGAGGAACAGGGCGAGGACGAGGGGACTGTATTTCATGACGTTACTCGCGCGACAAGGCGTCGACCGGGTCGAGACGGGCCGCGTTCCGGGCCGGCAGGAAGCCGAAGACGATGCCGATGAGCGAGGCGCAGAAGAAGGCGAGCACGATCGACGGCACCGAGAAGGACAGGCGGAACGAGGACGACAGGCTGGAAAACACCACGCCGAAGGACAGGGCGAGCAGGATGCCGAGAATGCCGCCGACGA
This sequence comes from Zavarzinia sp., assembly GCF_049306435.1. Lineage (NCBI taxonomy): Bacteria > Pseudomonadati > Pseudomonadota > Alphaproteobacteria > Rhodospirillales > Zavarziniaceae > Zavarzinia > Zavarzinia sp. The sequence continues at coordinate 1,042 of NZ_JBAQRT010000257.1, read as the reverse complement.
GGCAGACCATCACCGCCTCGATCATGAACTGGCGCATGATGTCGCCCTGGCGCGCGCCCACCGCCATGCGGACACCGATTTCCTTGGTCCGCTCGGTCACCGAGACCAGCATGATGTTCATGACGCCGATACCGCCGACGACAAGGGCGATGACCGCGATCATGGCGATCAGCACGGTCATGGTCTCGGTCGTCTTCTGGATCGTCTCGCGGATCGTGTCGGTATTGACGATGAAGAAATCCAGGGCGCCATGGCGGCGGGTCAGCAGACGGATGATGCCCTGTTCGGCGGCATCGCTCGACACCGCGTCGTCGACCCGGACAGTGATGCTCTGCAGGAAAGACTGGCCGAGCATCCGGTGCAGCGCCGAGGTATAGGGGATATAGATCTTCAGCGTGTCGGACGCGCCGAAGCCGCTGGTGACCGGGTCGAGCACGCCGATGATCCGGCACGGCACATTGCCGAGGATGATCACCTGGCCGAGGGCGCTGGTCCGGTCGGGAAACAGCTTGTCGGCCGTGTTGCTGTCAATGACGGCGAGCTGGGCCATGGCCTTGACCTCGCCCGCGTCGAAGCCGCGACCGACAGCGAGCGTATAGCCCTTCACCCGGAAGAATTGCTCGCCCACCCCGTTGATCGAGGCGGTCAGCGCCTGATCGCGCCAGAGCAGGACCTTGCTGGCCGCGACCGAGGGTGTCGCGCTGTCGACGAAGGACTGCAGCCCGAGAACCTCGGCGTCGGAGGCGACCAGGGTTTCGATCTTGGCGCTGTCGCGGTCGCCGAAGCCCTTGCCGGGAAAGACCTCGACCGTGTTGGTGCCGATCGAGGAAATATCCTCGAGGATGCGCTGCTTCGAGCCCTCGCCCAGCGCCACCACCGACACGACCGAGGCGATGCCGATGATGATGCCGAGCATGGTCAGGAAGGTGCGCAGCTTGTGCGAGGCCATGGCGCGGAGCGCCATGCGGAAGGCTTCGCCGAAACGGTCGAAACTGATCCTGGCCCGACCGAGGAGGGGAGGCGTGCGGGAAGCGCCGGGGGG
>NZ_JBAQRT010000256.1:0-2444 GCF_049306435.1 Zavarzinia sp. | reverse complement strand
GTGCGGCCGCTACGGCCGGGGCGGCGACGGCCACGCTGGCGGCCGGGGCCGCCATGCGCGGCGCGACCAGGAAGTCGACGAGCGTCACGCCCGGCTCCTCGGTGCGCCACAGGGCGGTCAGCCGGTCGGCGAAATGACTGCGGACATAATCGCGCATGAAGGTGGTGGGCACCGCCAGCACGACCGTGTCGGGCGCGCGCAGTTCCACCAGATTGAGCGGACGAATCCAGCTCTGGAAGGTGTTGTCGCCGAGTTCGAGCCGAAGGCGTTTCTTCACCGCCGTCCAGGCTGCCTCGAATTGCTGGTTCTGGAACATGCCCGCCGAATCCGCCCGACCTGGTCGCCCGCCATCAACCGCATCCCCGGGGCCTTGCGCCGGCCGGGGCGTCACCGCCGTCACGTCTGCCGCCAGGGCAGGCCGTCGGCCTTCCAGCCGCCGCTCGCGCCGCGGTGACCGTCGCCGTCGAGGTCACCCTCGAAGCCGGCGATGATGTTATAGGCGGGCGCGATCCCGGCCGCGGTCGCCATGATCGCCGCCGAACGCGATCGGGCCCCCGAGCGACAGAGAAACAGCACGGGCGAACCATCGCCATGCCCGGCCTGCGCCAGCGCCTGCTTCAGCTCGGCCAGGAAATCCGTGTTGGCGACCATGCCGGGAAAATGGGCCCAGGCCGTCAGGATCGGCTTCTTGCCCACGGGCGCGAGATCGGGCACGCCGACGAAGCTCCATTCGGCCTGCGAACGGACGTCGACCAGCACCGCGCCAGAGTCCTGGCTGAGGATACGCCACGCGTCACCCGGGGTGATGTCACCCGCGTAATCTGCCACGACTCCACTCCTCTTCTTCTCATGCGGCGCGGCTGTCATGCCCGGCGGCGCGGCCTCTTGGCCCTGCGCCTGCCCGGCAGCCAGCCGGCAAGATTTTTCCGATCCAAACGATACCGACCGGAAAACTCTCGACGACAACGACGGTTGCTCGCCCTACCTGCCCATCGGGCAAAAAGACTCCCGGCCTGCGCCGCGAAACCGCGGTTGCAGGGGCCTGAATTCCCTTCGCTCGATTAGCTTCCCCGCCAGCCCTGCGAGGAGCAACACCATAACAACCGGCCCGGATGGAAGCAACGGGACCGAAGCGGGAACGGTGAAGAATCGCCACAGGTCACACAAGGGAAGCGGCACCGGCATACCGCAGGCAAGCGCGAAACCTTCAGCGCGGTTGCAGAAAGAACGGCCGCGCCGAAATGAATACGGCCCGCTCAGAGCGGGCCGCTATCACGCCGCGGCAGGAACCGCGGAGCCGTCTTGCCGGACCGGCGATGCCGGTCCGTCGCCGATCAGTTGGCGGAAACGCCCAGCGCCTTCACCCGGGCCGACAGGCGCGAGATCTTGCGGGAAGCGGTATTCTTGGGCAGCACGCCCTTGATCACGCCGCGCGCGATCTCCGGCTCGGCCGCCGCGAAGGCCGCCTTGGCCGCCGCCGCATCGCCGGCCTCGAGCGCCGTCTCGACCTTCTTGATGAAGGTGCGGATGCGCGAGACGCGGGCACGGTTCACCGCGGTGCGCCGTTCCGTGACGCGCACGCGCTTTTTTGCCGATTCCGTATTCGCCATAATGTTCAGACCCGATGTGGATAACCTGGAAAACGAGCGCGGACATCTATCACCAGAGGCCGGGGGAGTAAAGCCGATTCTGCCCTTCCCCCCGCCTCCGCCACCCCCTAGCCCTCGAAGCCGAGGCCACGCGGGCTGAATTCGATGTCCATGTATTTCCAGCTGTCGTAGGTGGCGACCGGCAGATTGCGCAAGGGATTGCACTTCTGCAGGGCGATGAAGGCCTTGTTGATGAAGGCCGGTGTCGTCGTCGGCGTCTGGTCGATCTTCTGCGGCGGCCCCAGCAGCGCCCCGCTCTGGTCGTAGCGCACGCGGAAGGTGACCGACATCTTGTCGATCCCGGCCATGCCCATGTCGACGTACCAGCATTCCTTCATCTGGGCGATGATCGCGCCCTTGTCGGAATTGCTCAGCGGCTTCGTCGGATCATTCGCGTCGAAGATCTCGCGATTCGGCGTCGTGCTTTCACGCGCCTGGGGGGGCGGCGCGCCGGGCTTTTTGGGCGTCGTGTCGTTCAGCAGGGCGTCGAGCTCGTCGAGGTCGACCGCCTTCGCATCCGGTTTCTCGGGCTTCGGCTTGGTCGGCTTCTGCGGCTTCTCGGGCGCGGGCTTGGTCTCGGCCGGCTTCTGGGGCTTTTCGGGCTTCTCCGGCTTTTCCGGTTTCGGCTTTTCCGGTTCCTTGGGCTTTTCCGGCTCTTTCGGCTTCTCGGGCTCCTTGGCCTTTTCGGGTTCGGGAACCTCGCTCTTCACCGGATCGGGCGGGCGCACCTCGGCGACCTCGCGCGGGGGCGCGGGCTTGGGCTGGGGCGCCGTCACGGGCTTCGCCGTCTCGACC
>NZ_JBAQRT010000255.1:0-5282 GCF_049306435.1 Zavarzinia sp. | reverse complement strand
GCATCGTCCCGGCCGCGCGGCTCGAGCGGCATCATGTCGAGCGGCGAATCCATCATCGACAGGCCGACGGCGGTGGCCGCGGCCCGGGACGCGGCGAAGCCGTCGCCCGCCCCCGAGGGGGTACCGGCGGCGGCCATCGCCTCGATGTCCTCATAGCCGGGCAGATCGTCATAGGCGGCCAACCACTCGGCCAGTTCGCGCTGACGCGCGCCATAGCGGGCGGTATCCAGGAAACGCTCGCGCAGCAGATGGCCGACCAGCATCAGATCGTCGAGACTGGCGATCTGGCGGTCGGCCTCGGCGAAATCGCCGCGTTCCTGCGCATCGAAGGCCGCCCGGTAGCGCCGCAGGTCGTCCCTGGAGAGATTGTGCAGGGGCTTGGTCCCCGCCATCACGCCATCGCTGATGACAGCGCTGCCGGGCAGGCTTTCGGCGGCCGTGCCGGGCATCGAAAGCGCAAGGCACGAAACCGCCGCCACCGCCGCGATGAACCGCCAGCGGCGCCCGATTTCACGGTCAGCCCTTGTCTTCCGCCTCATTCCCTCGCCTTGCCCGTACAAACCCCGGCCCGAGGGTAAGCCAGGACCCGCCATCTGCCAAGCCGGATCGATTCGTCAGTCGAGGAGGCGGTGGCGGACCGCCAGCAGATCGTGCCAGGCTTCGCGCTTGGCCTGAGGCTGGCGCAGCAGATAGGCGGGATGAAGCATGGGCATCGCCGGAATGCCGTGCCAGTCCCGCCAGCGCCCGCGCAGCCGGGTGATGCCGTCGCCAAGGCCGAGCAGGGTTGATGTCGGTGTCGCGCCCAGAAGGACGATCACCTTGGGCTTCGACAATTCGATCAGCCGCTCGACGAAGGGGAGGCAGCTGGCGGTTTCCACCGGGTCGGGCTTGCGATTGCCGGGCGGGCGCCAGAACAGGATATTGGCGATATAGGCATCGCGCGCGCGGTCGCGGCCGATCGCGGCCAGCATCTTGTCCAGCAATTGTCCGGCGCGGCCGACGAAGGGCTTGCCCAGGCGGTCCTCGTCGGCCCCCGGGGCCTCGCCGATCAGCATCAGTTCGGCGCCGAAGGTGCCATCGGCGATGACCGTGTTCAGGGCGCCGGCCTTCAGCGGGCAGCCCTCGAAGGCCCGAATCGCGGCCTCCAGGGCGGCAAAATCGTCGCAGGCGGCGGCAATCTCGCGGGCATTGGCGGCAATGGCGGCTTCGGCGGCCGAAGGGCCGGGCGGGCTCGCTTCCCGCCGGGGCGAAAGGCCGGGGGAAGGTGCCGAGGCCGGCGCTGACGCAGGGGAAGCCCGGCGCTCCGCCACCGGGGGCGTGCCGCGGGCCAGCACCTGTTTCGAAGTCTCGAAACGATCGATCGGGGCATCCGCCAGGGCTTCGTCGACCCCGACCGACAGATACCATTCGAGGATTGTCCCGATTTCTGTGATTTGATCCATGGATTGACACTAGCACTGACGCTATGTTCCCGCTTCACATCTTGGGGCCGAAAGGCCGGGCCAGACCAGATTCAGGGCATAGCGGGGTTAGGAGGAGGCTCATGGAACGCGAGGCGATGGAGTTCGATGTGGTCATTGTCGGCGCAGGGCCGGCTGGCCTGTCGGCGGCGATCAAGTTCAAACAGCTCTGCGCCGAGCAAGGCAAGGACTACACGGTCTGCGTGATCGAGAAAGGGTCCGAAGTCGGCGCCCATATTCTCTCGGGCGCCGTGCTGGACCCGAAGGCGCTGAATGAACTTCTCCCGGACTGGAAGGAGCGCGGCGCGCCCCTGAACACCCCGGTCGTCGAGGACAAGTGGCTGGTGCTGACCGAGAAGAAGTCGGTCTCGCTGCCGGGCTTCATCATGCCCGGCTTCATGCACAACGAGGGCAATTACATCGTCAGCCTCGGCAATGTCTGTCGCTGGCTGGCCGCCCAGGCCGAGGAACTCGGCGTCGAGATCTATCCGGGCTTCGCCGCGGCCGAAGTGCTCTATCACGAGGATGGCTCGGTGAAGGGCGTCGCCACCGGCGACATGGGCGTCGGCCGCGACGGTCATCACAAGGACAGCTATACGCCGGGCGTGGAACTTCACGCCAAATACACCTTCTTCGCCGAAGGCGTGCGCGGCAGCCTGTCCAAGGACATCATCGCGCATTATGGCCTGCGCGAAGGCAAACAGCCGCAGACCTACGGCATCGGCATCAAGGAATTGTGGCAGATCGACCCGGCGAAGCACCGCGAGGGTCTCGTGTTGCATGCCCAGGGCTGGCCGCTGGACAGGAAGACCGCCGGTGGCGCCTTCCTCTACCATCTCGAGGACAATCAGGTCGCGGTCGGCTATGTCGTCGCCCTCGACTACTGGAATCCCTATCTCTCGCCCTTCGAGGAATTCCAGCGCTTCAAGACCCATCCCGACATCCGAACCTTCTTCGAGGGCGGCAAGCGTATCGCTTACGGTGCCCGCGCGATCAACGAGGGCGGTTACCAGTCGATTCCGAAGCTGACCTTCCCGGGCGGCGTGCTGATCGGCTGTTCGGCCGGCTTCGTCAACGTGCCCCGCATCAAGGGCAGTCACAACGCGATGAAGACCGGCATGATGGCCGCCGAAGCCGCCTTCGAGGCGCTGGAAGCGGGCCGCGAGGGTCATGACGAACTGTCGGATTACGCCAACAAGTTCTCGACCTCCTGGGTCCATGACGAGTTGTTCAAGGTCCGCAACGTCCGGCCGGCGCTGAAGTGGGGCACCGTCAAGGGCACCATCTACGGCGGCTTCGACATGTGGATGAGCCATCTCGGCCTGGCGCTGCCCTGGACCCTCGGCCATCATCCCGACAATACGTCGCTGGTGAAGGCCAAGGACGCGCCGAAGATCGAATACCCGAAGCCCGACGGCAAGATCAGCTTCGATCGCCTGTCCTCGGTGTTCCTGTCGAACACCAACCACGAGGAAGACCAGCCGATCCATCTGACGCTGAAGGATCCGACGGTGCCGATTCGCATCAATCTCGCGGAATACGACGCGCCGGAGCAGCGCTATTGCCCGGCCGGCGTCTACGAGATCGTCGGTCAGGACAAGGGCGAGCCGCGGTTGCAGATCAACGCGCAGAACTGCGTGCACTGCAAGACCTGCGACATCAAGGACCCGACCCAGAACATCAACTGGGTCGTGCCCGAGGGCGGCGGTGGTCCGAACTACCCGAACATGTGATGTGCAAGGGCGCCGTCGCGGCCTCGGGTGCGGGGAGTGACGGCGCCATCGACTTGGACCTGTCGCGAAGGGGCGCTTGCAGTTAAATTGGCCACCATGAAAACAGGTCTCAAGGTCGTGCGACGAGCTGCCAGGCGGCGCGGATTCGCCATTTCCCTCATCACCGGTCTGCTCGTTTCGGGTTGCGGCATGCCCAGCGCGGCGACGCCGGAGACCGCGGCGCGGCCCGTGGAAGCGATCGAACTGCACAGTCTGTCGGGCGCCTATCTGGCTGCCCGCTATGCCGGCGGGGTTCAGGATTCGACGGCTTCGGCCCTGTTCTACGACGGGGCGCTGCGCCTCGATCCGGGCAATACCATGCTGCGCCGGCAGGCCATGATGTCGTCGCTGCTGGTGGGCGATTATGTCGATGCCGCATCCCACGCCGAGGTCATCGCCCGGCTGGAGCCGAGCGACACGGTCGCGCCCCTTGTCGCCGCCATTGGCGAAATGCGCGTCGGCCGCTATGCCGAGGCGCGGAAGCGGCTCGACGGCCTGACGTCCAATGCCGCCCTCGACATCATCGGCCCGATCATGACGGCCTGGGCCATCGCCGGCACGGGCGACACGGACGGCGCCCTGAGGGCGCTGGAGAAACTGGGGGATGCCCCGGGCGTCCGGCCGTTCCGCCTTTACCACACCGCGCTTCTCGCCGCCTTCGGCAACCAGCCCGCCCTGGCCGCCAAGGCGTTCGAGGCCCTGCGGACATCGCCCGCCGGCAACTGGGTGCACACCTTGCTGGCGGAGGGTGTTTTCCTCGAATCATCGGGCCATCAGGATGCCGCGCGCGCGCTCTATCAGGCGGCGCTGAAGGCCAGCAACAATCTGGCGGTCGCCGCCGCCCTGGCCCGGCTGGAGCGGGGCGAGGCCGCGACGCCGGTGGTCTCGACCGCGGTCGAAGGCGTCGCCGAGGCCATGTATGGCATCGCCAGCCTGCTGGCCCAGAGCGGGGCGAACGAGCCCGTGCTCGTCTACCTGCGTCTGGCCACGATGGCCAAGCCCAACTTCCCCGAAGCCCAGGCCCTGCTGGCCGAGACCTTCGAGGATATCGGCGACGAGGATGCGGCGATGGCGATGTTCCGCTCCATCCCCGAAGGCTCGGAATTGCGGCCCATGGCCGAGGTCCGCTACGCCATGCTGCTGTCGCAGGCGGATCGCGCCGACGAGGCGCTGGACCTCCTCGACAGGAGCGGGACGGCTGGCGGGCCGAGCATCGAGGCGATGGTCGCCCGGGGCGACATCCTGCGCGAGCGCGAGGATTTCGCCGCCGCCGCCGACGCCTATGGCGCGGCGATCGATGCCGTGGGCGAACCCGATCCCCGGTACTGGAGCCTCTGGTTCTCGCGCGGGATCTGCCGCGAGCGCCTGCATCAGTGGCAGGACGCCGAGGCCGACCTGATGCAGGCCCTGGCCCTGCGGCCGGACCAACCGAGCGTGCTCAATTACCTCGCCTATTCCTGGGTGGAGCAGGGGCGTAACCTGAAGCGCGCCGAGGCCATGCTGCTGAAGGCCGTGGCCGACAGGCCCGACGATGGTTACATCGTCGACAGTCTGGGCTGGGTCTATTTCCGTCAGGCCCGTTTCGCCGAAGCCGTGGACACACTGGAAAAGGCCGTGCACCTGAAGCCGGGCGACCCGACGGTGAACGACCATCTGGGCGATGCCTATTGGGCGGTCGGGCGCAGGCTGGAGGCGGAGTTCCAGTGGCGCACCGCCCTCGCGCTGAAGCCCGAGGATGATCAGAAGGCGGATCTCGAGACCAAGCTCGAAAAGGGTCTCGCGCCGGAAAAACTCGTCCCCGGTGCGGACTGACGCGATCGCCGGCCTTGCCCCGGCCAAGGTGAATCTCTGTCTTCACGTTACCGGCCGGCGCGCGGACGGTTACCATCTGCTCGATTCCCTCGTCGTCTTCGCCGATATCGGCGACCGGCTTTCCGTGGCGCCGGCGACGGGCGGTGACCTTCGCCTCGCGCTCGGCGGGCCTTTCGCCGCCGCCCTGGACGGCTCGCCCGACGACAATCTCGTGCTGCGGGCCGCGCGGGGCCTGCGG
>NZ_JBAQRT010000254.1:0-1637 GCF_049306435.1 Zavarzinia sp. | reverse complement strand
GCTCGACGGCGAGGGGCTGAAGCTCGACGCGGGGCAAGGGGCGCTGGTGGCGCTGGCCCCCGACGGCGCGGTGCGGGCCATGGTCGGCGGGCGGAATTATTCCGCCTCGCCCTATAATCGCGCGATCCGCGCCCTGCGGCAGCCGGGTTCCGCCTTCAAGCTCTTCGTTTATCTCGCCGCGCTCGAGGCGGGTTTCGCGCCGGATTCCATCGTCAACGACGGCCCTGTCGATATCGCCGGCTACCGGCCGACCAATTTCGAGGGCGGCTATGCCGGCGATGTCAGCCTGACCACGGCTTTCGCCCGCTCCCTGAACACGGTCTCGGTGCGGCTGCTGGCCCGGGTCGGCGCGCGGAAAGTCGTGCAGATGGCCCGGCGCCTCGGCATTTCCAGTCCGATTCCGGCCAATGCCTCGATCGCCCTCGGCAGCGCCGAGGTGACGCCGCTCGAACTGACCTCGGCCTATGCCGTGCTGGCCAATGGCGGCCGCGCGGCCGAAGCCTATGGCATTCGCGAGGTGCGGGGCGATGACGGCGGCGTGATCTTCTCGCGCGAACCGGCCGCCGCGGCGCCCCTGTTGTCGGCCCAGGTGGTCGGCCAGATGAACCGGATGCTCGCTGCCGTGATCAGTGGCGGTAGCGGCCGCGCGGCCCAGATCGGCCGGCCCGCCGGCGGCAAGACCGGCACCAGCCAGGATTACCGCAACGCCTGGTTCGTCGGTATCACCGGCAATCTCGTCGCCGGGGTCTGGGTCGGTAATGACGACGGCACGCCGATGATCAAGGTGACCGGCGGCGGCCTGCCTGCCCATATCTGGAAGGCTTTCATGACCGAGGCCCTGGCCGGCACCGCGGCCACGCCCCTGCCGGCCGTCCCATCGGACGAGGACCGCGATCTTCTCGACCGGCTGGTCGATTTCCTCGGCGGCGAGGGGCCGGCCGAAACAGCGGCGCCGCCGGCAGGACCGGGCGGTGGCCCTGCCGACACCACGGCGCCAGCCCGTCCCCGGCAGGGGCCGACCATCGAATACAGCTACCCTGCTGAAAAGCGTCGCTAAGGCCCTTTCCCGCATGAGGGCCGCTGTCTCATCCCTTCTCGTCATGCCGGCCCTTCTCGTCATGCCGGCGAAGGCCGGCATCCCGTGCCAAGTCAGGCGCCTTTCCGTCGCAAGGCTCCGGCCTGCGCCGGAGCGACGAGGGCAATTCAGTGCCCTTGGTCCGCGTCCCGCTTCCGGATGCCATAGCGATGCAGGGCGGCGCCGTTCCGCTTCAGCCAGTTTCGGGCCTCGTCGGCATCGGGCACCAGCCGGTCGACGAGGGTCCAGAAGCGCGGAGCGTGGCTGAACACCGACAGATGCGCGACCTCATGGGCGACGACATAGTCGAGGACGAAGGCGGGCGCGAGGATTAGCCGCCAGGAAAACGACAGGTCCCCCCGGGGCGAGCAACTGCCCCAGCGGCTGGACGGATCGCGCAGCGTCAGGCCACGGATATCCTTCTCGGTCTGGCGGGCGAAGCGCTCGGCCCGGGGCGCGATTTCGGCCCGGGCGCGGCCGCGCAGGAAATCGCCCACCCGCCGGGCGAAATGCGCCGGCTCGCCCGTCACCTGGATGGTGCCAGCCTCGGTCCAGACCGCGC
>NZ_JBAQRT010000253.1:0-2600 GCF_049306435.1 Zavarzinia sp. | reverse complement strand
GGTCGCCGCGGCCGAGATCGTGCCGGCGCTGGCCACCGTGCCCGCGACCGCCTGTTTCGGTGCCGTCGTCGGCGTCGCCGACGAGGAGGGCGCCGAATTCTCCGTCACCCTGGTCGGGGAGCACGAGGCCGACCCGGCGACCTGGCATCTGTCCTGTTCCTCGCCCCTTGGCCGGGCACTTCTCGGCGCCGCCATCGGCGATATCGTGACCTGGTCGAGGCCGAGCGGCCGCCGGGACCTCGAAGTGGTCAGCCTGTCCTTGCCGGAGACATCATGAGCGCAGACGACGAGGCGCCGATCCTGGCCGCCAACCGGGCCTTCTATGCCGTGTTCCGGCGGCGCGACATCGGCGCGATGAAAGCCCTCTGGGCCCGTCAGGCGCCGGTTTCCTGCATCCATCCGGGTTGGCCGCCGCTGATCGGCCGGGACGAGGTGATGAAGTCCTGGGACGGCATCCTGTCCCATCCCGACTCACCGGAAGTCGCCTGCCACAACGAGCAGGTACGCCTGATCGGCCCCCGCCACGCCCTTGTCGTCCTGATCGAGGTGATCGCCGGCAATCCGCTGGCGGCGACCAATGTCTTCATCCTCGAGGAGGGCGAATGGCACCTGGTTCATCACCAGGCCAGCCCGCTCGCCGATACGGCGCAGGTCGCCGTGGACGACGATCCGGCGCCGCCCACGGGCACGCTGCTGCATTGATGGCCTGAGTCTCACCGGCTCAGGTGGTGGGGCCACCCGGCTGGCCGACGATGGCGACGCGCAGGATATTGGTCGCCCCCGGCGTGCCGAAGGGCACGCCCGCGGTGATGACGATGCGGTCGCCCGGTTCGGCGAAGCCATGTTCCGCCGCCGTCGCGCCGGCGCGCTGGACCATTTCGGCGAAATTCGAGACGTCGGGCACGACGACGCAGCTCAGGCCCCAGGCGATGGCGAGGCGCCGCGCCGTGTTCAGGTCGGGCGTCAGCACCAGGATATCGGTCTCGGGCCGCTCCCGCGCCGTGCGCAGCGCGGTCGAGCCGCTCGACGTGAAGGTAACGATGCAGGCGGCCCGCACCGTCGCCGCCACCTTGCCGGCGGCGGTGGTGATGGCTTCGCCGATCGAATCGCCGGTGGCCTCGTGGCGGGCGTGGATCAACTCGTCATAGACGATGTCCTGCTCCGCCTGATGGGCGATGCGCGCCATGGTCGCGACCGATTCCAGCGGGAAGGCGCCGGCCGCCGATTCGGCCGACAGCATCACGCAGTCCGCGCCGTCATAGACCGCGGTCGCGACGTCCGAGACTTCGGCCCTTGTGGGGACGGGGGCGCTGACCATGCTTTCCAGCATCTGGGTCGCGACGACGACCGGCTTGCCGGCGGCCCGCGCCTTGGCGGTCAGGCGCTTCTGGATGCCGGGCACGGTTTCCAGCGGCAGCTCGACGCCGAGGTCGCCGCGCGCGACCATGATCGCATCGGATTCCGCCAGGATGGCGTCGATATCCTCGACCGCCGAAGGCTTCTCGATCTTGGCGATGATGCCGGCGCGGCCCTGCACGATGGCCTTCAACTCGCGCACATCCTCGGGGCGCTGGACGAAGGACAGGGCGATCCAGTCGACGCCGATCTCCAGCGCGAAATCGAGATCGCGCAGGTCCTTCGGCGTCATCGCCGCCAGCGGCAGGATGGCGTTGGGAACATTCACGCCCTTGCGGTCGGACAGACGCCGGCCCTCGACCACGCGGGCGAGGGCGCTGGTTTTGTCCGTCTCCTCGATCACCAGGCGGATGCGGCCGTCGTCCAGCAGCAATTCGGTGCCCGGCTCCATGGCGGCGAAAATCTCGGGGTGGGGCAGGCAGACACGGCCGGCGTCACCCGGGGTCTCGTCCATGTCGAGCCGGATGCGGTGCCCGGGGGCGATGTCGATCGCGCCCTCGGCGAAACGCCCGATGCGCAGCTTCGGCCCCTGCAGGTCGGCGAGAATGCCGATCGGACGGCCCAGTTCCGCCTCGACCGCGCGGATCGCGGCATGGCGGGCCCTCGCATCCTCATGAGCGCCATGGCTCATGTTCAGGCGAAAGACGTCGGCGCCGGCCTCGGCCAGGGCCTTGATGGTGGCCTTGTCCGAGGAAGCGGGACCGAGGGTGGCGATGATGCGCGCGCGGCGGTTGCGATATTCAGTCATGGCGGCACGTTAGCGCCGCTCCGGCGGCATTGCCATGGCGAAACAATGGCGTTCAGGTGACCGTGATCACCCGGAAATCGTTGACGTTGGTCCGCGTCGGCCCGGTCACCACCAGATCGCCGAGCGCGGCGAAGAAGTCGCGCGACCGGTTTGCCGCCAGCATCGCCGCCGTGTCGAAGCCAAGGGCGGCGGCCCGCGCCAGCGTCGTTTCGTCGATGCGGGCACCGGCGTCGTCGCTGCCGCCGTCGATGCCATCGGTATCGCAGGCGAGGGCGGCAATGCCGGGCGTGCCGCCGAGGGCGAGGGCAAGGCCCATCAGATATTCCTTGCTGGGGCCGCCCGCGCCGTCGCCCGTGACCGTGACCGTCAGCTCCCCGCCCGAGAGGATGGCGGTCGGCGCGCTGCCCGCGAGGCTCAGGGCCAGCAGGGCATGGGC
>NZ_JBAQRT010000252.1:0-15202 GCF_049306435.1 Zavarzinia sp. | reverse complement strand
GGTCGAGGCCGGCGCCCTGCTGCCGGTCGAGCTGGAGACGACGGGTCCGGCGGCCCGGCCCGATCCCGGCTTCGCCCTGCCGGCGCTGTCGCCCGATCAGGCGGCGGCCGTGGCGGAGATGGACGCGGCGGTGACGGAGAGGGCCTACAAGGCCTTCCTGATCGATGGCGTCACCGGCTCGGGCAAGACCGAGACTTACATGGAGGCGATCGCCGCAGCGCTACGCCTCGGCCGGCAGGTCGTCGTGCTGCTGCCTGAAATCGCCCTGACCGGCGGCGTGATCGAGCGATTCGCCGGCCGCTTCGGCGCGGCTCCCGCGGTCTGGCATTCGGACCTGACGCCCAAGGCCAGGCGGCGGGTCTGGCGCGGCGTCGCCGATGGCTCGTTGCCCCTCGTCGTCGGGGCGCGTTCGGCGCTGTTCCTGCCGTTCCGGGACCTCGGCCTTCTCGTCGTCGACGAGGAACACGACCAGGGCTTCAAGCAGGACGAGGGCGTCGCCTATCACGGCCGCGACATGGCGGTGGTCCGCGCCAGCATCGAGGGCTGCCCGGTGGTCCTGGCCAGCGCCACCCCCAGTCTCGAGACCCTGGCCAATGTCGAGGCCGGGCGCTATCGGCGGCTGGTGCTGTCCCAGCGCCATGGCGGCGCCGCCATGCCCGAGATCGCGATCGTCGACATGCGGAGCCATCCGCCCGAGCGCGGCAATTTCCTTTCGCCGGTGCTGACGCGGGCGATGGCCGAGACCATGGCCCGAGGCGAGCAGAGCCTGTTGTTCCTGAACCGCAGGGGCTATGCCCCGCTCACCCTGTGCCGGCATTGCGGCCACCGCATCGAATGCCCGAACTGTTCGGCCTGGCTGGTCGAGCATCGCAACCGGCGCCAGCTCGAATGCCATCACTGCGGCCATGTCGTGCCGAAGCCCCACGCCTGCCCCGAATGCGGCGAGGAGGACAGTCTGGTGCCCTGTGGCCCCGGGGTGGAGCGGATCGACGAGGAAGTGGCGAATATCCTGCCCCAGGCCCGGCGCCTGATCCTCGCCTCCGACACGCTGGGCGGGCCGCTGGCGCTGGCGGCCGCCTTCGACGCCATTTCGAATCGCGAGGTCGATGTGGTGATCGGCACCCAGATCGTCGCCAAGGGGCATCATTTTCCCTATCTCACCCTGGTCGGCGTCGTCGATGCCGACCTCGGGCTCGATGGCGGCGACCTCCGGGCGGGGGAGCGGATCTTCCAGCTGACCACCCAGGTGGTCGGCCGCGCCGGACGGGCGGAGCGGCCGGGCCGCGCCCTGATCCAGAGTTTCGAGCCCGACGCCGGCGTCATCCGCGCCATCGCCCGCAGCGACCGCGACGGTTTCGTCGCCGCCGAACAGGCCGCGCGCAAGCGCCACGGCCTGCCGCCCTATGGCCGGCTGGTCGCCCTGATTCTCTCCGGCCCCGATCAGGCGGAAGTGATGACCGTGGGCCGGGCCATGGCGCGCAGCGCGCCCCGCGATATCGAAGGCTTCGACGTCCTGGGGCCGGCGCCGGCGCCGCTCAGCCTGCTGCGCGGGCGCTGGCGGGTGCGGCTGCTGGTGCGGGCGCCGAGGCGCCTCAACGTGCAGGCCGTGCTCCGCCCCTGGCTCGACGCCCAGCCGATCCCCGGCCGGGTCCGGCTGCAGATCGACGTCGATCCCTATCACTTCATGTAGGACGGGAGTTTCCCATGACCCTGACGATTCGCGAGGCAACCCCGGCCGATGAAGCGGCCTGGCGCGGCCTCTGGGCGCAATATGTCGCCTTCTATAAAGCCGAGGTGCCGGAAGCGGTGACCGCCACCACCTGGTCGCGCATCCTCGATCCGCTGGTGCCGGTTTTCGCTCGCCTGGCCGAGGTCGAGGGCACGGTCGCCGGCTTCGCGGTCGGCGTCGTCCATGCCAGGACCTGGTCGATCGAGCCGATTCTCTATCTCGAGGATCTCTTCGTCGATGCCGGTTTCCGGGGCCGCGACGTCGGTCATGCCCTGGTCGAGGACCTGCTGGCGCTGTGCCGCGCGCGGGGCTGGGGCCAGCTGTACTGGCATACCGAGGGGGACAACGAGCGCGCCCGCCGGCTCTACGACCGTTTCGCGCCCGCGGACGGCTATGTCCGCTATCGGCTCGACCCCCGGCGCCAGGGCGAGGGCAGATGACGGACGGCGGGCGGGAATCGCGGCCGGACAGGCGCCATGTCGCGGTTCCGGCTTGAAATCCGTCGCATCCTCCCCTGGAATGCCCTGGCGTCATCGGCTGACGGCGCCTTGGTTCACGCAGCGCTCAAAGGGTGGTCTTCCAGTTTAAGACCATGGTCGAAGAAGCGGCCTTTTTTATGCCGCAAATTGCACCTTAGACCATTTTGACGCGGCCCTTACGGTTGCGGCGCATCAAGGCCTGTGGTACGAGACGCCTGCTTCAGCGGGCGGGGTTTGTGTGCGCGTCTTTCGCGCCCTCCTTCGTCTTGAGATTTCAACGGCTTAGAGGTGGCCCCCACGGGGCGGCTGCCCGGGGGCAAGGGTCTTGGCAACCTCATCTTCCATCGTTGCGCAGGTCGGGGGCCGCTATGCCGGCGCCCTGTTCGAGCTTTCGAGCGAGCGAGGTGTCCTCGAAGCCATCGAGGCCGATCTCGCCACCGTCTCGGGCCTGATCGCGGAATCGACCGAACTCGTCGCCTTCATGCGCAGCCCGCTGCGCACCCGCGACGAACAGGTTCGCGGCATGCAGGCCCTGCTGGCCCGCGCCGGCATCGGGCCTTTCGTTACCCATCTCGTGCTGCTGATGGCGAAGAACCGGCGCCTGTTCGCGCTGTCCGCCACCATCGCCGCCTTCAAGGAACTGCTGGCCAGGTCCCGGGGCCAGGTGACCGCCCAGGTCGCCTCGGCCGAGCCCCTGTCCTTCGAGCAGGGCGAGCAGCTGAAATCCGAATTGTCTCGCCTGATCGGCAAGACGGTATCGATCGACGCCAAGGTCGATCAAAGCCTCCTCGGCGGCCTCATCGTGCGCGTCGGTTCGCGCCAGATCGACGGCAGCCTCAAGACCAAGCTCGACCGCCTGGCGGTCGCCATGAAGGGGAATGCATAATGGACCTCCGGGCCGCTGAGATTTCCGCAGTCCTCAAGGACCAGATCGCCAATTTCGGCGCGGAAGCCGAAACCACCGAGGTCGGTCAGGTTCTTTCCGTCGGTGACGGTGTCGCCCGTGTCTACGGCCTCGACGGCGTGCAGGCCGGCGAAATGGTCGAATTCCCCGGCGGCATCAAGGGCATGGCGCTGAACCTCGAGACCGACAACGTCGGTATCGTGATTTTCGGCGACGACCGTTCCATCAAGGAAGGCGATGTCGTCAAGCGGACCGGCACCATCGTGGACGTGCCCGTGGGCCGTGGTCTGCTCGGCCGCGTGGTCGACGGTCTCGGCAATCCGATCGACGGCAAGGGTCCCCTCGTGGACGTCACCCGGTCGCGCGTCGAAGTGAAGGCCCCCGGCATCATTCCGCGCCAGGGCGTGCACGAGCCGATGCAGACCGGCCTGAAGGCGATCGACAGCCTGGTGCCCGTCGGCCGCGGCCAGCGCGAGCTGATCATCGGTGACCGTCAGACCGGCAAGACCGCCGTCGCGATCGACACCTTCATCAACCAGAAGCCGATCAATCAGGGCACGGACGAGTCCAAGAAGCTCTATTGCATCTACGTCGCCATCGGCCAGAAGCGCTCGACCGTCGCCCAGATCGTGAAGATGCTGGAAGACAACGGCGCGATGGAATATTCGATCGTGGTCGCCGCGACCGCGTCCGAACCGGCCCCGTTGCAGTTCCTGGCGCCCTACACCGGCTGCACCATGGGCGAGTTCTTCCGCGACAACGGGATGCACGCGCTGATCGTTTATGACGATCTGTCCAAGCAGGCCGTCGCCTATCGCCAGATGTCGCTGCTGCTGCGCCGTCCGCCGGGCCGCGAAGCCTATCCCGGCGACGTGTTCTATCTCCACAGCCGCCTGCTTGAACGCGCCGCGAAGATGTCGGACGCCAATGGCGCCGGCTCGCTGACCGCGCTGCCCGTCATCGAGACCCAGGCCGGCGACGTGTCCGCCTATATCCCGACCAACGTGATCTCGATCACCGACGGCCAGATCTTCCTCGAGACGAACCTGTTCTATCAGGGCATCCGTCCCGCCATCAACGTCGGCCTGTCGGTGTCCCGCGTGGGCTCCGCCGCGCAGATCAAGGCGATGAAGCAGGTCGCGGGCTCGATCAAGCTCGAACTCGCGCAGTACCGCGAAATGGCCGCCTTCGCCCAGTTCGGCTCGGACCTCGACGCCGCGACCCAGCGACTGCTGAATCGTGGCGCCCGTCTGACCGAGCTGCTGAAGCAGCCGCAGTTCAGCCCGCTCCCGGTCGAGGAGCAGGTCTGCTCGATCTTCTCGGGCGTGAAGGGCTATCTCGACAAGCTGCCGGTCGCCAAGGTCGGCGAATTCGAGAAGGCGCTGCTCGACGAACTGCGCACCAAGCATGCCGACATCCTGGCGACGATCCGCACGGAAAAGGCCCTGTCGAAGGACACGGAAGCGAAGCTGGCGGCGGTGGCCGACGCCACTGCCAAGCGTTTCGCCTGATCCGCGCAGCGTAAGGGACAGCCGCCATGGCGAGCCTGAAGGACTTGAAGCTGCGCATCAACAGCGTCAAGTCGACTCAAAAGATCACCAAGGCCATGAAGATGGTCGCGGCGTCCAAACTGCGCCGCGCGCAGGAAGCCGCCGAGGCCGCGCGCCCCTATGCCGCGAGCATGGAGCAGGTGCTGGCCTCGTTGTCGGCGGGCATCACCCTGACCGAGGACATGCCCAAGCTGCTGACCGGCACGGGCAGGGACGACGTGCATCTGCTCGTCGTCGCCACGGCGGAACGCGGTCTGTGCGGCGGTTTCAACGCGTCGATCGTGCGCCTGGCCCGTCAGCGGATCCAGGCCCTGCTCGCCGAGGGCAAGACGGTCAAGATCCTCTGCGTCGGCCGCAAGGGTCGCGACGCGCTGCGCCGCGACCATGCCAAGCTGATCATCGACACGATCGAAGTGACGGGCGGCATCCGCAAGCAGGGGTTCCCCATCGCGGGCCGGATCGCCGACAGGCTCTTCGCCCTCTATGAGGCCGGCGAGTTCGACGTCGCCACCGTGTTCTACGCCCAGTTCAAGAGTGCGATCGCCCAGTTCCCGACCGCGCAGCAGATCATTCCGGCGGCCTTGCCGGAAGGTGACGCCGGCGGCCCGGACCTGAAGGGCGCGATCTTCACCTTCGAGCCGGGCGAGGAAGAACTCCTCGAGGCCCTGCTGCCGCGCAACGTGGCGGTGCAGATCTATCGTGCCCTGCTGGAAAACGCGGCCTCGGAAGAAGGCTCGCGCATGAGCGCCATGGACAATGCGACCCGCAACGCGGGCGACATGATCAATCGTCTGACGCTGACCTACAACCGGACGCGTCAGGCTGCGATCACCAAGGAACTGATCGAAATTATCTCGGGCGCCGAGGCGCTCTGAGGCTGGAATAGGAAGAGGCGGAAATGGCAACGCAGGGACGCATTACCCAGGTCATCGGTGCGGTGGTGGACGTCGAGTTCGACGGCCCGCTGCCGGCGATCCTGAACGCGCTCGAGACCTACAACCAGGGCAACCGCCTGGTGATGGAAGTCGCGCAGCACCTTGGCCAGTCTTCGGTGCGCTGCATCGCGATGGACACGACCGACGGTCTGGTGCGCGGCCTGCCCGTCACCGACACCGGCGCGGCGATCACCGTGCCGGTCGGCCCGGAAGTGCTCGGCCGCATCCTGAACGTGATCGGCGAGCCGATCGATGAACGCGGCCCGATCGGCAACAAGCTGAGCGCGCCCATTCACGCGATCGCCCCGCCCTTCACCGAGCAGTCGACCGAGAGCCAGGTGCTCGTCACCGGCATCAAGGTCGTCGATCTGCTGGCGCCTTACGCCCGCGGCGGCAAGATCGGCCTGTTCGGCGGCGCCGGCGTCGGCAAGACCGTGCTCATCCAGGAACTGATCAACAACATCGCGAAGGCCCACGGCGGCTTCTCGGTCTTCGCCGGCGTCGGCGAGCGGACCCGCGAAGGCAACGATCTGTACCATGAGTTCGTGGAAGCCAAGGTCATCGACCTCGAAGGCCCGAACTCCAAGGTGGCCCTCGTTTACGGCCAGATGAACGAGCCGCCGGGCGCCCGCGCCCGCGTCGCCCTGACCGGCCTGACCATGGCGGAATATTTCCGCGACGAGCAGGGCCAGGACGTGCTGTTCTTCGTCGACAACATCTTCCGCTTCACCCAGGCGGGTTCGGAAGTGTCGGCGCTGCTCGGCCGTATTCCGTCGGCGGTGGGTTACCAGCCGACCCTCGCGACCGAGATGGGCAACCTGCAGGAGCGTATCACCACGACCTCCAAGGGCTCGATCACCTCGGTGCAGGCGATTTACGTGCCGGCCGACGATCTGACCGACCCGGCGCCCGCGACCTCCTTCGCCCACCTCGACGCGACGACGGTGCTGTCGCGCCAGATCGCCGAGCTCGGCATCTACCCGGCGGTCGATCCGCTCGACTCGACCTCGCGCATTCTCGATCCGCGCGTCGTCGGCCAGGAACATTACGACACCGCCCGCAAGGTCCAGTCGATCCTGCAGCAGTACAAGTCGCTCCAGGACATCATCGCGATCCTGGGCATGGACGAATTGTCGGAAGAAGACAAGCTGACCGTCGCCCGCGCCCGCAAGATCCAGCGCTTCCTGTCGCAGCCGTTCCACGTGGCGGAAATCTTCACCGGCGCCCCCGGCAAGCTCGTGGCCCTCGCGGACACCATCAAGGGCTTCAAGGCGATCGCCGCCGGCGAATACGACCACCTGCCGGAAGCCGCCTTCTACATGGTCGGCACCATCGAGGAAGCGGTCGAAAAGGCCAAGAAGCTGGCGGCCGAGGCCGCCTGAGGATAGGCAGAGACAATGGCCGACAAGGTACATTTCGAACTGGTCAGTCCAGAGCGGCGCCTGTTCTCGGCCGATGTCGAGATGGTCGTCGTGCCGGGCGAAGAGGGTGATTTCGCGGTCCTGCCGGACCACGCGCCCTTCGTCGCCCTGCTGCGCCCGGGTGTCGTCGAAGTGCAGGAGGCCGGCAAGATTTCCGCTCGCCTGTTCGTGCGCAGCGGCTTCGCCCAGGTGACGCCCGCCGGTCTGACCGTCCTCGCCGAGGAAGCGATCGATCTCGCCTCGACCACCAGGGCCGTGCTGTCCGAGAAGCTGGCCGAGGCCGAGGCGAATCTGGCCGCGGCGGCCGACGATGCCCAGCGCATCCGCGCCGACTCCGAGGTTTCGGCGATTCGCCAGGTGATGGACGTCGCCTGACCGGGTGCCACGAATTTCCGATCGCAGCGGCGGCTGGTCACTCCAGCCGCCGTTTTGCTGTGCAACAGGCTGTCACTTGCGTGTCACCCAAAGCTCTCCTATACCGGGGTTTCGATGAAATCCTGTGCTATCATGCGCGGGTTGCGTAAGTGACTGCAGGAGAGACCGGGCATGAACCGTCACTGGGGACTGGACGATATCGGATGGGACAAGTTCGACCCGTCCAAGATCGACCCCGACATGGTCATGGCTATCAAGACCGCCAGTCTTGTCGAGGCCAATTCCGAAGATTATGTCGCCTATCTGCTGAACGTCTTTCACGCTGAAACCTGGCTTCACGAAGCCATCCGCAAATGGGGGCAGGAGGAGCGGCTGCACGGTCAGGCCCTGGCGGCCTGGGCCAGCAAGGCCGATCCCGACTTCCATTTCGAGGAGCGGCTGGCCCGTTTCCGCGAGGGCTATCGCCTGCCGCTGGAGGCGACGGAATCCGTTCGCGGCTCCCGCGCCGGGGAATTGCTGGCGCGCTGCGTCGTCGAATGCGGCACCTCCAGCTATTATTCCGCGATCCGCGACGCGACCGAGGAGCCGGTGCTGAAGCAGATCAGCCATCTCGTCGCCGGCGATGAATTCCGCCATTTCAAGCTGTTCTACGACACGCTGAAGACATTCGATCCCGCGGACAGCCTCGGCCTCTTCGCCAAGATCAAGGTCGCCCTCGGCCGGGTGAACGAGGCGGAGGACGACGAACTGGCCTTCGCCTTCCACTGCGCCAATTTCGGCCCGGAAGCGCACTACGACCGGGAAAGCTCGATGCTGGCCTACAGCAAGAGAGCCTATCGCAACTATCGCTATGGCCATCTCGCCCGGGCGATCTCGATGATCCTGAAGGCGATCGGCCTCGCCCCTCATGGCTTGATCGCCCGGGTCGCCCAGCGAGGCGCCTGGTGGCTGTGGGCCAAGCGCGCGCGCCGGCTGGAGCGGGTGGCGGCCTGAACGGCGCAAAGCGCCAAAGCTGCCCCTTGCCCAAGGGGCCGTCTGCATCGACAATGCCCCCTGCTTGGGGAAGCCTTGGGGGCATGGCGATGCGGCGTGTGATTCTGGCCTTGTGCCTTGGCCTTGGCGCTTTCGTCATCGCGGCCTGCCAGCCGGAGCCGACGCCCTATCAGTCCCTGCTCGCCCCGGCGGTCCATGTCGCCTCGGTATCGATCGAGGTCGAGGGGACGGCGGTGCCGCAGAAGCTGCTGGCCGCGCTCAAGACCCGTCTCGAACAGGAATTCGCCAGCGATCCGAGCGGGCAATATGGCCTCGACCTCAAGGTGTCCCTGACCGATTACGTGAAGGGCAAGGGGGCGGGCAATTCCGCGCTCGATATCGGTGGCAAGCTCTACGGCCGGGTGCTGCTGGTCGGCCCGAAGACCGGCCTGGTCGCTTCCCGCGCCGATCTCGAAGTGCTGCGCGACAATGTGAACGGGGTGACGATCCAACCGCTGCCCGGCCTGCCGGACGATGTGCTGGCGGATAATTTCGCCCGCGCCGTGCGTTCGGTGATGTTCGGCCCCGAGGCGACGGGCACCCTGCTTCCCGTCGAATAGGCATCCAACCGAGGTTTGAGGAAACGGAATGGTCCGGCCGGCGCGGCCGGCGGACCATGGCGCATTCGAGTGCTCGAGGTTGCTCCATGTCCGATCGTGCCTTCCCGCAGCCGCAGGATGCCGCTGTCATCCCCCGTTTCGCCGGCCTGCCCACCTTCATGCGCCTGCCGATGGCGACCGATCCGTCGCTGGTCGACATCGCCCTCGTCGGCGTGCCCTTCGATGGTGGCACCACCAACCGGGCCGGCGCCCGTCACGGGCCCCGGGAAATCCGCAACGCCTCGGCCTTCATGCGCAAGATCCATCATGTGACCGGCGTCGCCCCCTATGACCGGGCGCGGGTCGCCGATCTCGGCGATTCGCCGGTCAATCCGATCGACCTGATGGATTCGCTGCGGCTCATCACCGGCTTCTTCACCGAATTGAAGCAGGCGGGCTGCATTCCGATCACGGCGGGCGGCGATCATCTGATCTCGCTGCCGATCCTGCGCGCGCTGGCGGCCGACGGGCCGGTGGGCATGATCCACTTCGATGCCCATTCCGACACCAACGACCGCTATTTCGGCGACAATCTCTATACCCACGGCACCCCCTTCCGCCGCGCGGTCGAGGAGGGGCTGCTGGACCCCAAGCGCGTCGTCCAGATCGGCATTCGCGGCTCGATCTACGATCCGTCCGACCTCGATTTCGCCCGGGCCGCCGGTTTCCGCATCATCTTCATCGAGGAATTCATCAGGCGAACCGCGGAAGACATCATCGCCGAGGCGCGGGACATCGTCGGCGCCGGCCGGACCTATGTCTCCTTCGACGTCGATTCGATCGACCCCGCGCAGGCACCCGGCACCGGCACGCCGGAAATCGGCGGCTTCTCGACCTTCGAGGGCCAGCGCATGGTGCGCGGCCTCGCCGGGCTCGACATCATCGGCGCCGATGTCGTCGAAGTCTCGCCGCCCTTCGACGTCTCCAACATGACCTCGCTGCTCGGCGCCACCCTGATGTTCGAACTGCTCTGCGTCATCGCCGCCGGCTTCGAGGCCTGAGCCATGGCCAACGGCTACGACCGGGGGCGCCTGGACCTGCCGTTCACCGGCTTCTGCACTTTCGCCAAGGCGCCGATCTGTCCCGACTGGGATGCGATCGACGCAACTGTGGCCGTGCTGGGCGCCCCCCTCGACATGGGCACGCAATGGCGGGCCGGGGCGCGCTTCGGGCCGAGGGCGATTCGCGAGGCCTCGACCCTGTTCTCCTTCGGGCACGACGGCGCCTATGATTTCGAGGATGACGTCACCTATCTGACCGCCGATGACGGCCGCATCGTCGATATCGGCGATGCCGACATCATTCACACCGACCAGATCCGCTCCCTCGCCCATATCGAATTTGGCGTGCGCAAGATCCTGGCGGCCGGGGCTATCCCCGTGGTGCTGGGCGGCGATCATTCGGTGAATATCGGCTGCATCAATGCCTTCGAGGGCCAGGCGCCGTTCCATGTCGTCCATATCGACGCCCATCTCGATTTCGTCGACGAGCGTCACGGCGTCCGCTTCGGCCATGGCAATCCCTTGCGCCGCGCGGCCGAGAAACCCTGGGTCTCGGGCCTGACCCAGCTCGGCATCCGCAATGTCTCCTCGACCAACCGGCAGGGTTACGAGGATGCGCGGGCCATGGGCTCGGACATTCTTTCGGTGCGCCAGGTGCGGAACCTGGGGCTGGACGCGGTGATCGCCCGTATTCCCGCCGGCGCCCGCTATTATTTCACCATCGATATCGATGGTTTCGACCCGTCGATCGCGCCCGGCACCGGCACGCCGTCCCACGGCGGTTTCCTTTATTACGAAGTGCTGGAACTGCTGGAGGCGCTGACGAAGCGCGGCCAGGTGGTCGGCATCGATCTCGTCGAGGTCGCGCCCGACTATGATCACACGGGCGGCACGGCGATCCTCGCCGCCCAGTTGCTGATGAATGTGATCGGCCGGATGCTCCATCACCGCAAGTGATCGCGGGACATGACGGCGCCGCCGCCATCCGTTGGAGCATCGGCGGAATGAGTGTCATTCCGCCGATGCTCCAACCTTTTGATTTGACGCATCTTCGGACGGCGAACCGGATTCCACTTCGCCTGAAGATGCTCTAATTTGCCGTCCATGAATGTGGACAATATCGACCTGCGTCTGCTGCGCGTCTTTCACGCCCTGGCCGAACACGGCGGCTTCGCCGGCGCGCAGGCCGAGCTGGGCCTGACGCCGTCCACCCTGTCGATCCATCTCTCCAACCTCGAACAGCGCCTCGGCATGGTGCTGTGCGAGCGCGGCCGCGGCGGTTTCCGCCTGACCGAGAAGGGCGAGCATGTCCATGTCGCGACCAAGCGCATGTTCGCCGCCCTCGAGGATTTCCGGGCCGAGACGGCGGCGCTGCGCGGCATGTTGATGGGGGAACTGGCCATCGGCCTCGCCGATTCGACGGTGACCGATCCCCGCTCGCCCATCGCCGGCGCGATCCGCCGCTTCGAGTCGCGGCAGAACGACGTGCACCTGCGCCTGACGGTGGACCGCCCGGCCGGGCTGAACCATGCCCTGCTCGACGGACGGCTGAACCTCGCGGTCGGGATCTTTCCCCATCATGTCACCGGCGTCGATTATGAAACGCTCTATACCGAGCGCAGCCTGCTCTATTGCGGCGCGGGTCACGATTTCTTCGGCTGCGGCGGGATCGAGGCGGATGAGGTCGGACGAGCGCGCTTCGTCGGCCGGGCCTACAGTATCGAGCGGGATCTCGACGCCATCGGCGCCGCCAACCACAAGGCCAGCGTCGAGAACATGGAGGCCGAGGCCCATCTGATCCTGTCGGGCTGCTACATCGGCTTCCTGCCCGAACATTTCGCGGCCGGCTTCGTCGCCGCCGGCCGGATGCAGGCGGTCGCGCCCGAGCGTTACGTCCTCGTGTCCGACGTCACCCTGGCCATGCCCTCGGCCGGCAAGCCCAACGCCGTGGTCCGCCTGTTCCGCGACGAATTGCGGAAGGCCAACGCGGAAGCGTGAACGCCTTTTCCATCCCGACCGTCATTCCGGCGAAGGCCGGAATCTCGATCAGGACAGGGCGCCCCTCTCGTCACCAGACTCCGGCCTTCGCCGGAGTGACGAGGGGGGGGGATGCCTCGCCCCCTCAGCCTGCGGTGAACTGCCGGTTCACGGCGCCGAGGATGGCCATGGCGGTTTCGACCGCCGTCTCGATCGGCGCGGCATAGCCGGAGCGGACCCAGCCCAGCGCGATCTGGACGACGGCGCCCACCAGGCCGTCGGCGAAAAGTTCGAGGTCGAGGCCGAGGCCCCGTGCCTTCTCCGTCGCCTCGGGGGCGAAGCGCAGCACGGCGAAGGAGGCGGCGCGGATCGTGTCCCAATAGATGCGGTCGATCGCCGGGCTGACGCCGAGGATTTCCACGAGGAAGACCCGCGCCTCGTTCGGATTGTCGCGCAACAGGGCGTAATAGGTCGTCAGCGTCGTGCGGGCGACGGTGCCCATGTCGTGGCTCGGCAGGGCCGTGATCGCGGCGGTGATCTCGCCGGTCAACCGCTCCATCACTGCGAGATAGGCGGCGGCCAGCAAGGCCTCGCCATTCTCGAAACTCTCGTAGAAATAACGCTCGGTCAGGCCGGCTTCGGCGCAGATCGCCTTCACCGTCGCGCCGTGATAGCCGACCGCGCCGTAAACCTTCATCGCCGCTTCCAGCAGCTTGTGCCGCCGCTCGGCCCGTCGTTCCTCGTTGCTCGCGCCCTTGTAGGTGCGGCGCCGGTCCGTGATCGCATCCATGAAATGGATATTGACATCGCCCGTTGTCAGATGCAATGTCGATCTTGACATGAGGCGTTGTCAGATACGCGCCCGCCGGAGGAGAACACGATGACCGCAGCCCTGCGCCACCCGCTGGAAACCAAGCCCGACCATGACGTCGCCATCATCGGCACCGGTTTTTCCGGCATCGGCATGGCCATCGCGATGAAGAAGGCGGGCATGTCGGATTTCGTCGTCCTCGAGAAGGCGGACAAGGTCGGCGGCACCTGGCGCGACAATCACTATCCGGGCTGCGCCTGCGACGTGCAGAGCCACCTCTATTCCTACTCGTTCGAGCCCAATCCCGACTGGTCGCGCATGTATTCGCCACAGCCGGAAATCCGCGCCTATATCGAGCGGACGGCGCAGAAATACGGCGTGACGCCGCATATCCGCTATGGCGTGACCCTGACCGGCGCCCATTTCGACGAGGACGCAGGGCTGTGGCGCCTGACGACGGCGGACGGCAAGACGATCACGGCGCGGGCCGTGGTTTCCGGCATGGGCGCCCTGTCGATCCCGGCCTATCCGAACATCAAGGGCCGCGAGACATTCAAGGGCAAGACCTTCCATTCGCAGAACTGGGATCATGGCTATGACCTGAAGGGCAAGCGGGTCGCGGTGATCGGCACCGGCGCCAGCGCCATCCAGTTCGTGCCGGCGATCGCGCCCCATGCCGGCAAGATTTCCCTGTTCCAGCGTACCGCCCCCTGGGTGATGCCGAAGCCCGATCGCGCCATCGGCACGCTGGAGCGCGCCGCCAACCGCTATATCCCCGGCTTCCAGCGCGCCTTCCGCGAAGCGATCTACTGGTATCTCGAAGCCCGGGTCTTCGGCTTCGTCGTGAAGCCGAGCCTGATGACCAAGATGGAAGGCCTCGCCCGGCGCTATATCGCCAAGCAGATCAAGGACCCGGTGCTGCGCGCCAAGGTGACGCCGGATTACACCATCGGCTGCAAGCGCGTGCTGCTGTCCAACGACTATTATCAGGCGCTGGCCCGGCCCAATGTCGACGTGATCACGACCGGCATCCGCGAGATCACCGAAACCGGCGTCGTGACCGAGGATGGCCGGCTGCACGAGGTCGACGCCATCATCTATGGCACCGGCTTCAAGGCGACCGACATGCTCTCGGGCTTCTCGATCACCGGCCTCGAGGGCGAGGACCTGAACAAGCGCTGGAAGGAGACGGGGGCGCAGGCCTATCTCGGCACCACGGTGGCGGGCTTCCCCAATCTCTATTTCCTGATGGGGCCGAACACCGGCCTCGGCCATTCCTCGATGGTCTACATGATCGAAAGCCAGATCCATTATGTGATGGAGGCGCTGAAGCTGATGAAGGCCAGGGGTTACAATCACCTCGACGTGAAGCCCGAGGTTCAGGCCGCCTTCAACAAGACCCTGACGGGCAAGCTGGATGGCACGGTGTGGAACAATGGCGGCTGCCTGTCGTGGTATCGCGACGAGCAGGGCCGCAATGTCACCCTGTGGCCGGACTTCACCTTCCGTTTCGGCCAGGCCACGGCGAAGCTGAATCCGGCCGACTATGAGGCGACACCCGTGACGGCTCTCGCCGCCCGGCGCGAGGCGGCGGCCCGGGTCGCGGCCGAATAGCGACGGTCGCCCCTTGAAATTCCTTGCCGGCGGGGCAAGCTAATCCGCGCTATGTTGCGTGACCTTGCCCCGCCCCATGACCCTGACTGACCGCGATTCGCTCGAAGGCATCGAGCGCTGGCGTGCATTGCTGACCGCCATGAACCGGCGGGAAGCCTGGCACCGCCGCGTCACGGCCGCCGTGGTGGGGGGGCTGTGGCTGCTTTACGGTTTCGGCGTCGTGCTGACCGTCGATGCCAGCACGGGGGTCGGTGCCTTTCTGGGCGCGGCCGGGCTTCTGGTCGGGTTGATGCCGGCGATGCTGCTGACCGGCGGCCTGATGCTGTCGCGCAAGTGGCTGGCGCGGCGCTCGGCGCTGAACCTGCTCGGTCCGCGGCGGACCCCGGCGCGGGATGCTTTCGAGCCCCAATTGCCGGTGATCCAGGCCCTGGTGACCGACATGGATCGCCTGAATTTCGAGACCGACGAGCGGCGCCGGCTGGAGAGCCGTTTCGATCGTCTGGCGGGCGTGCTCGCCGCGCTGCAGCATCTCGGCACCGACAGCGATCGCGCCCATGCCCGGGATCTGGCGGCGCAGGTGCCCGGCACTTTACGCGAAATGACGGAAATCCGCCGCCGTGCCCTTGGCCGGAACATTGCCGGCGGCCTGCCGGCCGGCGTCTCCCCCGGGCTGCTCAGTGGCGATGGCGCCGCCGTGCCGGCCCTGGTCGCGCCCTCCCGCGACCGGCTGGAGGTGGCCCTGGGCCGGGCCGGGCAGTCGGACAACGCGGCGACC
>NZ_JBAQRT010000251.1:0-15533 GCF_049306435.1 Zavarzinia sp. | reverse complement strand
GTGTCGGCGTCGGGGCGGCGGTCGGGGCGGCGGTCGCGGCTGCGACGGCGGTCAGCGCGTTCTGCAGGCTGGCCGCGTCGTCGGCGAGGACGAAGGTGCCGCCCGTGTTGTCGGCGATGCATTTCAGCTGGGCTTTCGCCGCCTCGTCGCGGATGTCGAAACCGATGACATGGGCGGTGAAGCCGACGCCCCTGGCCTCGAGTTCGGACGCGATGGCGCAGGGGTCGAGGTCGCAGGTCTCCTCGCCGTCCGAGACGAGGATCACGGTCGCCGCGTTCTCGGTATATTTCAGGGCTTCGGCGGCCCGGCGCACGGCCGCGGTCAGCGGCGTCTTGCCCTTGGGCGAGATTTTCGCGATCGCCGCCTTCAGTTTCGCCGGATCGACCGGGCCAACCGGCATGACATCCTCGATATCGTCGCAGGATCCCTTGGTGCGATGGCCATAGACCGTCAGCCCGAGGTCGATCGCCGGGTCCCAGCCGGTGACCAGCCTGTCCACGGCGGCGCGGGCGATATCCCATTTCGCCTTGCCGTCGATCTGGCCCCACATGCTGCCCGAGGCATCGAGGACGAGAATGGCCCTGGCCCGATCATCGGCCCGGGCGAGCGTCGCCGAAAACCCCGCCAGCAGCAGCGCGGCGGCCAGGCCGAGACGCCCGAGGATTCCTGTCCGTTTCATGTCCACTCCCCATCGTGCTTTGTCCCGCAGGCTGCCACGAGCACAACGGCCGCGACAAGCGGCACGAGCCACGGCTACACTTCCCCCGAACCACCCGCCATGACGGTGGTCACAAAAAAACAAGGGGAGGGGACATGTCGGTGCGTTCCGAGTCCGTCGCGCGTACAGCCGCGGCCATTTCGAAAAATCAGGAAACAGCGGGGGCCGAGGCGGCCGCCTATCCGTCGCCGGTCTATGCCTGGTACGTCGTCGGCGTGCTGATGCTGGCCTATACGGTGTCCTTCATCGATCGCCAGATCCTGAATCTGCTGGTCGGCCCGATCAAACGCGACCTTGGCATCAACGATACCGAAATGAGCCTGCTCGCGGGCCTCGCCTTCGCCCTGTTCTATACGTTTCTCGGCCTGCCGATCGGCCGCATGGTCGACCGGCGCAGCCGGCGCGGCATCATCATCGTCGGCATCGTGGTGTGGAGCCTGTTCACCGCCGCCTGCGGGTTCGCGGGCAAATTCTGGCACCTGTTCCTGACAAGGATCGGCGTCGGCGTCGGCGAGGCGGCGCTGTCGCCCGCCGCCTATTCGCTGGTCGCCGACTATTTCCCGCCCCATCGCATGGGCACGGCGATGGGTGTCTACAACATGGGCATCTTCGTCGGCTCGGGCCTCGCCTATATCTTCGGCGGGCTGGTCATCGGCCTCGTCTCAGGGGCGGAGCACATGGTGCTGCCCATCGTCGGCGAGGTTTTCGCCTGGCAGGTGGTGTTCTTCGCCGTCGGCCTGCCCGGCCTTCTCATTGCCTTGCTCATGTTCACCGTGCGCGAGCCGATCCGCCAGGGCATCAAGGCGGTGCGCCAGGCCGATGGCAGCATGGGCGTCAAGCCCGTGCCGGTGCGCGAGGTGGTGCGCTATATCGGCGGCAACGCCAAGGCCGTGCTGTGCCACAATGTCGGCTTCGCGCTGCTCTCCCTCGTCGGCTATGGCGTCGCGACCTGGTTGCCCAGCTTCTTCATCCGCGCCCATGGCTGGACCCCGTCCGAGATCGGCTTCGCCTTCGGCATCGTCCAGCTGACGGCGGGTGTCGTCGGCGTGATCTTCGGCGGCTGGCTGGGCGACGTGCTGAAGCAGAAGGGCATCGCCGATGGCCGGCTGCGGGTCGGCATGGTCGCCGCCCTGCTGGGCGTGCCCTTCGCCATCGGCATGCCCTTCGTCGCTGACGGCAATATGGTGCTGGCGCTGTCCATCGCCACCACCTTTTTCTACACGATGTGTTTCGGCGCGGCCCCGGCGGCCATCGCCGAGATCATGCCGAACCAGATGCGGGGCCAGGCCTCGGCGGTCTATCTCTTCATCGTCAATCTGATCGGCCTCGGCCTCGGGCCGACGGTGGTCGCGCTCGTCACCGATTTCGTCTTCCACGACGAGAACATGGTCGGCTATTCGATGGCGCTGGTCGCCGGCATCGCCCTGCCGCTCGCCGCCCTCGTGCTGTGGATCGGCTGCGCGCCCTATCGCCGGGCGCTGGAGCGGGTGAAGGCCTATACGGCCTGAGCATGTGGGGCGGCGGTGCCGCCCCATCGCTTCAGCCCAGCAGACCGGGCAGGAACAGGGTGACGGCGCCGACCGCGACGAAGATCGCCGCCGCCACCATGCGCACGACGTTCAGCGGCACCACCCGCGTTGCCGCCTCGCCCAGGAAGACGGCGGGGACATTGGCCAGCATCATGCCGAAGGTGGTGCCCAGGGTGACCAGGTAGATATTTTCGAAGCGGGCGCCCAGGGCCACCGTGGCGATCTGGGTCTTGTCGCCCATCTCGACGAGGAAGAAGGCGATGGTCGTGGTCAGGAAGGCGCCGAAGCGGCGCTTGTCCGCCCCCACCTCGTCGTCGTCCATCTTGTCGGGGATCAGGACCCAGGCGCCCATGGCGATGAACGAAAGGCCGAGCACCCAGCGCATGACCTCGGGACCGATCCAGGTCGCGACCAGCGTGCCGAACGAGGCGGCCAGCAGGTGATTGAGCACGGTCGCCGCGAAGATGCCGGCACAGATCGCCCAGGGTCGGCGGAACTTGCTGGCGAGCAGAATGGCCAGCAGCTGGGTCTTATCGCCGATTTCGGCGATGGCGACGATGCCGGTCGAGGTGAGAAAGGCTTCCATGGAACGTCACGGGGCAGGGTCGGGCACATAACCAATGGCAAGCCGCGGCCCGACCCTGCGAAGGACGGACGCAACCTGCCAAAGGTCTCGCCAGGCGGATCCGGATCCGCTGATCGCGCCATGGCGGACGGAAACCGTCCCCCAAGTCTGTTGACGCGACCCCCGCTTCGCTGCAGGCGGCTACTCCCCAATGACCGGGCTGTCATAACAATCGACGATCACCCGCGCAAGAAGTCCTTTCGCGGCGCCCTCGGCGGGCAAGCCGCCCGCCTTTCACATCAGGTTCAGCCGGTCATAGTAGAGATTGAGGATGGCGGCCGAGGTTTCCTCGATCGAGCGGCGGGAGACATCGATCACCGGCCAGCCGTGCTTGACGAAGAGCCGCCGCGCCTCGGTCAACTCCTTGCCGATCGCTTCCATGTCGACATAGTCGGTCGCCGCGTTCTGGCCGAGCAGCAGCAGGCGATGGCGGCGGACCTGGATCAGCCGGTCGGGCGAGGTGGTGAGGCCGACCACCAGCGGGCTCGTCACCTCGAACAGCTCGGGCGGCAGCGGACAGCCGGGAACCACGGGAATATTGGCGGTCTTGATGCCCCGATTGGCGAGATAGACCGCGGTCGGCGTCTTCGAGGTGCGCGAGACGCCGAGCAGGATGACATCCGCCTCGTAGAGCCCTTGCGGATTCTGGCCGTCGTCATGGGCGAGGGTGAAATTCATCGCCTCGATGCGGCGGAAATATTCGGCGTCGAGGGCGTGCTGGCGCCCGGGCATGGCCCGCGCCGGCATCCCGAGATAGGCGGCGAGATTCTGGATCACCGGATCGAGCACGTTGATCGCAGGGACATGGCGCGAAAGCGAGCCCTCGTCCATCACCAGCCGCAAGTCCGCGTTGACCAGCGTGTAGAGAATGATCCCGCCGGTCGAGACCGCCATGTCGAGCGCGCGCTCGATCTGCGCCCTGGTCCTGACCATGAAGCTGACATGCAGCAGCGCCGCGACATCGGGGAACTGCGACATCGCCGCCTTGGCCACCGAGGACAGGGTTTCGCCGGTCGCGTCCGAGATCAGATAGAGGTGCAGGCGCTTGGTCGCCTTGTCTGTGGATTGCGTGGATAAGGGGGATGAATCGCCCTCTTCCGGCCAGCTCTCGA
Organism: Zavarzinia sp.; assembly: GCF_049306435.1. NCBI lineage: Bacteria > Pseudomonadati > Pseudomonadota > Alphaproteobacteria > Rhodospirillales > Zavarziniaceae > Zavarzinia > Zavarzinia sp. The sequence continues at coordinate 11,549 of NZ_JBAQRT010000251.1, read as the reverse complement.
CATTCACGGTTTCTACGGGTTCATCGCTCAACCGAATACTCCCTGGTGGACGGTTTTATGCCGGGCTGTGGACAGGAGCCGAAGAGCCGCGGCGCCGCAATCCCGGCTTGTCACTTATCCACGGGATTCACAGAACAAAAAGCCCTGCCCTCCCTCGACACCCACCGATTTAGCCACTACTGAAGAACCCGAAACATGGCTGTCGGGCGGCATGGGGACAAAACAGGGTGATCCTGGGGAACCCCGTGATCCACAGGCATCCACTAACAACTACAATCCTTTTTATATAAAGGTATTGAAAGTGGCAGAGCCCCTGTTGGTAACGGAAAAGCGCTTCCTGAAGGCCCTGAAGGGCGAGGTCGTGGATCGCCCGCCCTTCTGGTTCATGCGCCAGGCCGGCCGCTTCCTGCCCGAATATCGCGCCGTGCGGGCGACGACGAAGGATTTCGTTTCCTTCTGCCTCGACAGCGAGAAGGCCTGCGCCGTCACCCTGCAGCCGATCGAGCGGTTCGGCATGGATGCGGCCATCCTGTTTTCCGACATCCTGATCGTGCCCCATGGCCTTGGCCAGGGCGTGCGTTTCGTCGAGGGCGAAGGACCGCGCCTCGATCCTGTCACCGACGCGGCCGGCCTCGCCAGCCTGTCCATGGATGGCTTCGGGGAGCGGGTTGGCGCGGTCTATGAAACCGTCCGGCTGCTGGCGAAGCGCCTCCCGACCGATGTCGCCCTGATCGGTTTCGCCGGGGCGCCCTGGACCGTCGCGACCTATATGGTGGCCGGCGAGGGCACTTCGGACCAGAAGCCGGCCAGGCTCTGGGCTTACCGCGATCCTGAGGGCTTCGGCCGGCTGATCGATCTCGTCACCGAGGCGACGATCGAGTATCTGGCGGCGCAGGTCGAGGCTGGCGCCGAGGCGCTGCAGATTTTCGACACCTGGGCCGGCTCCCTGCCCGAGGACGAGATGGCGCGATGGGTCTTTGGCCCCATAGCGCGCATCAGGGCGGCGCTGAAGGCCCGTTTCCCCCAGGTGCCGGTGATCGGCTTCGCCAAGGGAATCGGTGCCATGCTGCCGCGCTTTGCCCCGGCTACGGGGGTTGATGCCGTGGGCATCGATGCCGGCACCCCGCTCGACTTCGTGCGCGACCAGGTCCAGCCGGGCGCGGTCGTGCAGGGCAATCTCGATCCCCTGCTGGTGGTTGCCGGCGGCGACGCCCTGCGCCGGCGGACCGAGACCATCCTGCGCACCCTCGGGCCCCAGCGTTTCGTCTTCAACCTCGGCCATGGCATCGTGCCCGAGACCCCGCCGGCCCATGTCGGCGAGGTCGCGAAGATCATTCGGGACTGGCGGCCATGACCCGTCGGCTGGCGGTGGTCCTGTTCAATCTGGGCGGGCCGGATCGGCCCTCCGCCGTCCGGCCGTTTCTGTTCAACCTGTTTTCCGATCCCGCCATCATCCGCCTGCCCCAGCCCTTGCGCTGGCTGGTGGCGCGGCTGATCTCGGGCCGGCGCGAGAAGACGGCGCGGGAGATTTATGGCCGGCTTGGCGGTCGCTCGCCCATCCTGCCCCTGACCGAGAACCAGGCCGAGGCCCTGACCGAGGCGATCGCGGGGCTGTCTCTCGATGTCGAGGCACGCTGCTTCATCGCGATGCGCTACTGGCATCCGCGGGCGGCGGAAACAGCGAAAGCCGTCGCCGCATTCGCCCCGGACGATATCGTTCTTCTGCCGCTCTATCCCCAGTTCTCGACCACGACGACCGCCTCGTCGCTCGCCGAATGGCGGCGGGCGGCGGCGAAAGCGGGCGTAAGCGCCAGGACCGCCAGCATCTGCTGCTATCCGGTCGAACAGGGCTGGGTGCAGGCCCAGAGCCTGCTGATCGGCAAGGCGCTGGAAGCGATGGGCGATACCCCCTGCCGCCTGCTGTTCTCGGCCCATGGCCTGCCGAAGAAAGTCGTCGAAGCCGGCGATCCCTATCAGGATCAGGTGGAAATGACGGCGAAGGCCGTGGCCGCCGCCCTCGGCCGGCCCGGTCTCGACTGGGTGGTATCCTACCAGAGCCGGGTCGGCCCGCTGGAGTGGATCGCGCCCTATACCGATGACGAGATCAGGCGCGCGGGCAAGGACGGGCTTGGTCTCATCGTCGTGCCCATCGCCTTTGTTTCCGAACATTCCGAGACCCTGGTCGAGCTCGACATCGAGTACCGCGAGCTGGCCGACCATGCGGGCGTGCCGCATTACATGAGGGTGCCCGCCGTCGGCTGCGAACCGGCCTTCATCGCGGGTCTCGCCCGGCTGGTCGCGACCGCCTGGGGCCACGGCGGGACGGCACCGGACGGCGGTGTCAGGATCTGTAACGCCAGCCGTTCTGGCTGCATCTGTACCAAGTGAGAGAATAAGACATGCAGTTCCTGGCCGAGCATTACAACATCCTGAAGACGCTGCACATCATCGCCTTCACCACCTGGATGGCGGGCATGTTCTACCTGCCCCGTCTCTTCGTCTATCACACCGACAAGGCGGTGGGATCCGATGCGTCCGAGACCTTCAAGGTCATGGAACGCCGCCTGCTGAAGGCGATCATAAACCCGTCGATGATCGTGACCTGGATCCTCGGCCTGTCGCTGATGGCTGCGACCCAGGCGTGGAGCGCGGGCGGCTGGTTCCATGCCAAGCTGCTGCTCGTGATCCTGATGTCCGGGGTTCACGGGATGCTGGTTGGCCAGGTGCGCCGCTTCGGCCGGGACGAGCGGCCGCACACGGCACGTTTCTACCGGATCCTGAACGAAGTGCCGACGGTGCTGTTCCTGATCATCGTGCCGCTCGTGGTGCTCAAGCCGTTCTGAGGAGCCGCGCAACTTCCGTTTGACAGTGCGTGCCATGCGGCGCATGGTGCGGCTGTCCGGGCAGGCCGAGTTGCCCGTACCCTGGCCGCTCTGGCCTCGATTCCGGCCCCGCCCGACCGCAGGATGTCGCGAGGGCAGACCGGGGTGATCTTCGGACCTATCCTCTCCTTTCGGTACTGGTTACGGCATCCGGCCTTCTGGCCCGTCAGTTGGACATTGTCCTGGCGCTGTCGTCCATCCGATATCCCCACACCCGCTGCTTTGCGTTGGTCGAGCCCATGAATCTTCAGGAACTCAAGGAAAAATCCCCGACCGAACTTCTCGCCTATGCCGAGGAGCTCGAGGTCGAGAACGCTTCAACCCTGCGCAAGCAGGACATGATGTTCGCGATCCTCAAGCAGCTGGCGGACCGGGATCTGGAAATCACTGGGGGCGGCGTCCTCGAAATTCTGCAGGATGGCTTCGGCTTCCTGCGCTCGCCGGAAGCGAACTACCTGCCGGGCCCCGACGACATCTATGTCAGCCCCAGCCAGATCCGCCGTTTCGGCCTGCGCACCGGCGACACGGTCGACGGCCAGATCCGCGCCCCCAAGGATGGCGAGCGCTATTTCGCCCTTCTCAAGGTCAACACCATCAATTTCGAGGACCCGGAGGCGATCCGCCACAAGGTCCATTTCGACAATCTGACTCCGCTTTACCCTGACGAGCGCTTGAACCTCGAGCGCGGCGACCCCACGGTCAAGGATCGCTCGGCCCGGGTGATCGACCTGATCTCCCCCCTCGGCAAGGGCCAGCGCGCGCTGATCGTCGCGCCGCCGCGCACCGGCAAGACCGTGCTGCTGCAGAATGTCGCCCATGCCATCACCGCCAATCACCCCGAGGTCTATCTGATCGTCCTCCTCATCGACGAGCGGCCGGAAGAAGTGACCGACATGAGCCGGTCGGTGAAGGGCGAAGTCATTTCCTCGACCTTCGACGAGCCGGCGGTGCGTCACGTCCAGGTCGCCGAAATGGTGATCGAGAAGGCCAAGCGCCTGGTCGAGCACAAGCGCGACGTGGTCATTCTCCTCGATTCGATCACCCGCCTCGCCCGCGCCTACAACACCGTCGTGCCCTCGTCGGGCAAGGTGCTGACCGGCGGTGTGGACGCCAACGCCCTGCAGCGGCCGAAGCGCTTCTTCGGCGCCGCCCGCAATATCGAGGAAGGCGGCTCGCTGACCATCATCGCGACGGCGCTGATCGATACCGGCAGCCGCATGGACGAAGTGATCTTCGAAGAGTTCAAGGGCACCGGTAACTCGGAAATCATCCTCGACCGCAAGATCGCCGACAAGCGCACCTTCCCCGCGATCGACATCACCAAGTCCGGCACCCGCAAGGAAGAGCTGCTGGTCGACAAGGGCACCCTGTCCAAAATGTGGGTCCTGCGCCGCATCCTGATGCCGATGGGCCCGGTCGATGCCATCGAGTTCCTGCTCGACAAGCTGAAGCACACCAAGACCAATGGCGAATTCTTCGACTCGATGAATTCGTAAGACGGCAAAAGGGCGGATCCCCAGGGACCCGCCCTTTTCATTTCATCGCCATCCGCCCATCGTCACGCCGGCGAAGGCCGGGGTCTCGATACACGAAGGCACCTTCCCGTCGCGAGATGCCGGCCTTCGCCGGCATGACGCGCGGGGGGAGATCGCGATGATGTGTCGAAGATCGTTCCGAGCGTCCATCAACCAGACGATGGGCAACATTTACCGCGTCTTGTCGTTTTCAGCCGTGGCGATGATGGCTTCCATTTCCGCCATGACGTCGTCATGCGGGATGATGGCTCGGGAGTCGGCGAGCCTCGCCGCCACCTTGGCTTTCAGCCAGCGCGTGTAGTCGCGTTCCTGTTGATCGGTCTCGAACTCGGAGACCATAGGAGAATTCTTGCTCATCGCTGTCTTCCGTCGTCCGCAAGTTCAATTATGTGACGACGGGGCACGGTTCACAAGGGATGACGGGATCAGTCCTCGACCCGGCTGAGCTTGCTGCAGATCTGGTCGAGTTCGTCGAGGGTCTTGTAGCGGATGGTCAGGCTGCCGCCGGCGTCGCCCTTGTGGGCGATCAAGACCGGGAGGCCGATGGCGGCGGCGAGATTGCCTTCCAGTTCCATCGTGTCCATGTCCTTGGCCGGGGCGCCGCCCCCTGCCCCGCCCGTTCCGGTGGCGGGGGATTTCGCCTTCTTGGCCAGGTCTTCGATCTGACGGACGGAGAGGCCCTCGTCCACCGCCTTCTTGGCCAGGGCGGCGGCATCGGGCAGGCCGATCAGGGCGCGGGCGTGGCCGGCCGACAGCGAGCCCTGCTCGACCAAGGTCTTCACCGGCGCCGGCAGGGCCAGCAGGCGGAGGGTATTGGCGATATGGCTGCGTGACTTGCCGATGATCCGGGCGATCACGTCCTGGGTATGGCCGAAATCCTCGATCAGGCGCTGATAGCCGGCGGCCTCTTCGATCGGGGTCAGGTCGGCGCGCTGGATATTCTCGACCAGGGCGACTTCCATCACTTCCTGATCGGTGAATTCCTTGATGACGACCGGCACCTGATGCAGCTGCGCGCTCTGGGCCGCGCGCCAGCGGCGTTCCCCGGCGATGATCTCGTAACGATCGCCCGCGATCTTGCGCACCAGAATGGGTTGCAGGATGCCATGGGTCTTGATCGAGGCGACCAGATCTTCCAGCGCCTCGGCGGTGAAGCGCTTGCGCGGCTGGCCGGGGTTAGCTTGGATCTGTTCGATCGGCAGCTCGCGCAGGGCACGCGGCTTTTCCCCCGGCGTTGCCGGCGTCGCGGTATTCACCGCTTCCCGCACTTCGCCCATGAGGGCGGAAAGCCCCCGCCCCAAACCCTTCTTGCGGGTTTCCTCAGCCATCGACACTCGATCCTTCAGACAGATTTTCAGGCCGCGCGCGGCTCTTCCCGGCGCAGCAATTCGCTGGCCAGACGGATATAGGCCTGGCTGCCGGCACAGCGATGATCATAGACGAGCGCCGGCTGGCCATGGCTGGGCGCCTCGGAAATGCGGACATTGCGGGGAATGACCGTGTTGTAGACCTTGCTGCCAAGGAAGCCACGGACATCCGCCGCGACCTGATCCGACAGGTTGTTGCGGTTGTCGTACATGGTGAGCACGACACCCTGGATCTGTAGGCCCGGGTTCAGGCTGCCGCGCACCTGTTCGATCGTGCGCAGCAGGAGGCTGAGGCCTTCGAGGGCGAAGAATTCGCACTGCAGGGGCACCAGGACCGAATCGGCCGCGACCATGGCATTGAGGGTCAGCAGGTTCAGCGACGGCGGGCAGTCGATCAGCACGTAATCGAAGACCCGGGCGATTTCCGGTGCCGCCAGGGCATCCTTCAGCCGGTGGGCGCGGCGGTCCTGGTCGACGAGTTCAAGCTCCGCGCCCGACAGATCGACGGTCGAGGGTACGAGCGAGAGATTGGGAATGGCGGTTTCCACCAGCGCCTCGGCCAGGGTCGCCTCCCCCATCAGGGCGTCATAGGAGGTGATCTCGCGGGAGGCGCGGTCGACGCCGACGCCGGTAGAGGCATTGCCCTGCGGATCAAGATCGAGGATCAGCACCTTGCGGCCGACGGCGGCCAGGGCGGTGCCCAGGTTGATCGCGGTGGTGGTCTTGCCGACGCCGCCTTTCTGGTTGGCTACGGCGATGATACGCACATCCGATGGCCTGACGTCAGTCATGATCGATCACCCGTATCCGGAAAATGGTGGCGGCAGGATCGGTCAGACTCCGGACCCGCTCGACCTCCAGTGTGGAACCTTGTTCGGCCTGGGTCAATTCGGCCTCGGCCTCCTTGCCCTTGGGGATTATGTGAATCGTGTGGGCAGATCGATGCGAGGCCGCCCAATCCAGCAGTTTGGCCAGGGGCGCCAGCGCGCGGGCGGTGATCACATCGGCATCGAGCGGGGCCAGGGTCTCGATCCGCAAGGGATGGATCGTGACCTCGGTGCCGGTGACGCGGGCGGCTTCGCGCAGGAAGGCGCATTTCCGCTGGTCGCTCTCGACCAGGTGAACATCCCCTGCCCCCATGATGGCGAGGACGAGACCCGGGAAGCCGGCGCCGGAGCCGAGATCGACGATGCGGCGCTTGCGCCCTGCCGGGGCCTCGGGCAGCAGGGCGAAGAGCTGGGCCGAATCCAGCATGTGCCGGCGCCACAGGTCCGGCAGGGTCGCCGGCCCGACCAGATTGATCTTCGCCTGCCACTTCTCCAGAAGCTCGGCATAGGCGGCGAGGCGCTGCAATGTTTCACGTGAAACAGGGACGGCCGCGGCAAAACCCTCGGCAGTCATCGGCCGTTCAAGAGCCATGTTAAGCGACTCGCTTCCTGACATGGGCCAACAAGGCCGTGAGGGCGGCGGGGGTCACGCCGGAAATGCGGGCGGCGGCGCCGAGGGTGGGCGGCCGGGCGGCATCGAGCTTCAGGCGGATTTCCGCCGACAGGCCGCCGATGGCGGCGAAGTCGATATCGGCCGGCAGTGTCAGATTTTCGTCGCGGCGGAAGGCGCGGATATCCGCCTCCACCCGGTCGATATAACCCGCGTAAAGCGCCTCGATCTCGACCTGCTCGGCGATATCTGCCGGCATCTCGGCCAGCCAGGGCCAATGGGCCGACAGGCTGGCGAGCGAGACGCCCGGCAGGCGCAGCAGGTCGAGGATGGAGCGGCGCTGGCCATCCTGATTGACCGCGAGGCCAAGCCCCGCCGCCTCGTTGGGGGTCAGGCGGGTATCGCGGGCGAGGGTCAGCGCGGCATCGACGGCGGCCTTCTTGGCGCCGAAGGCCTCGGCCCGGGCGCTGCCGACGCAGCCCCAGGCCAGGCCCTTGTCGGTCAGGCGGCGGTCGGCATTGTCGGCCCGCAGCAGCAGGCGGTATTCGGCCCGGCTGGTGAACATGCGGTAGGGCTCGCGCGTGCCCTTGGTCACCAGGTCGTCGATCATCACGCCGATATAGGCATCGGCGCGGTCGAGCACGACTCCCTGCCCGCCCCCTGCGGCGCGGGCGGCGTTCAGCCCAGCCATCAGGCCTTGCGCCGCCGCTTCCTCGTAACCCGTGGTGCCATTGATCTGGCCGGCCAGATAAAGCCCGGGGCAGCGCCGGGTCTCCAGCTGGTGGGTCAGCTCGCGCGGGTCGACGAAATCATATTCGATGGCATAGCCGGGACGCAGCATGGTCGCCTGCTCCAGACCCGGGATGGTCTTCAGCAGGGCGGCCTGCACATCGCGCGGCAGCGAGGTGGAAATGCCGTTGGGATAGACCGTGTCGTCGTCCAGCCCTTCCGGCTCGAGGAAGATCTGGTGGCGTTCCTTCTCGGCGAAACGCACCACCTTGTCCTCGATCGAGGGGCAGTAGCGCGGGCCGACGCTTTCGATCTGGCCGGAATACATCGGCGCGCGATGCAGGTTGGCGCGGATCAGGGCGTGGCTGTCTTCGCTGGTATAGGTGATGCCGCAGGCGATCTGGGGCGTTTCGATCGCTGTCGTCAGGAAGGAGAACGGCTGGGGCGGATCGTCGCCCTGCTGCATCTCGAGGCTGGCCCAGTCGATGGTGCGGCCGTCGAGCCGGGCCGGGGTGCCGGTCTTCAGGCGACCAAGCGCGAAGCCGATGCGGGCCAGCGCGGCGGACAGGCCAAGGCTGGGCGCCTCGCCCACCCGGCCGGCGGGGATCTTCTCTTCGCCGATATGAATGAGGCCGCGCAGGAAGGTGCCGGTGGTCAGCACCACGGCGGCGCAGGAAATCTCCCGCCCGTCGGCCAGCACGACGCCGGCGATGCGGCCGCCCTCGACGATCAGGTCTTCGGCCGGGGCCGCGAGGATGTCGAGACCGGCCTGTTCGGCCAGCAGGGCCTGAACCGCCCGGCGATAGAGCTTGCGGTCGGCCTGGGCGCGCGGGCCGCGCACCGCCGGGCCTTTGGACTGATTCAGCATGCGGAACTGGATGCCGCCGCGATCGATGGCCCGGGCCATCACGCCGTCGAGGGCATCGATCTCCCGCACCAGATGGCCCTTGGCGAGGCCGCCGATGGCGGGGTTGCAGGACATTTCGCCGATGGTCTCGATGCGATGGGTGAGCAGGAGGGTGCGCGCGCTAAAGCGCGCCGCGGCTGCAGCAGCCTCGCAGCCGGCATGGCCGCCGCCGATCACGATCACGTCGTATTGGGTCATGGCCGGCACTCTATGCGCTGGCGCGATACAGTCAAACGAGGTTTTTGCGACAGGGCTTCGCGTTGCTGTTTCACGTGAAACAAAACGGTCGGGGACGGCTGCCCTGTTTCACGTGAAACATCACTTGCCGATGCAGAACTCGAAGAAGATGACGTCGAGCAGGTCCTCGACATCGACCGCCCCCACCACCCGGCCCAGGGCCCGCAGGGCGAGGCGCAGGTCTTCGGCGCGCAATTCCGCCGGCAGGAAGCCGGGGACCAGGGCGCGGTCGAGGCTGGCCACCGCCTCCTCCACCGCCAGCCGGTGGCGGGCGCGGGTGATGGCCGGGGCTTCCGCCGAATCGAGCCGGGCGGCCACGCGGGCGGCGATGGCGGCCAGAAGCGCGTCGATCCCCTGCCCGCTCAGGGCCGACACCGGCAGCGCATTCGCCGGCCCGGGACCGAGGTCGCATTTGTTGAGGACGAGGATGCTCTCTCGCCCCGAGTCGGCCGGGGCCTCGTCGCCAGGCACGATCACCTGCAGCCGGAGGTCGGCGCCTTCCGCCCGGGCGCGGGCGCGGCGCACCCCTTCCCGCTCGATGGGGTCGTCGGTCTCGCGCAGGCCCGCCGTGTCGATCAGCAGCACGCGATAGCCACCGAGGTCGAGGGCGACCTCGATCACATCCCGCGTCGTCCCCGGAATATCGGAAACGATGGCGACTTCCGACGCCGACAGTCGGTTCAGCAGGCTGGACTTGCCGACATTGGGGGCGCCGGTTATGGCGATCTCGAAACCGTCGCGCAGGCGCTCGCCCCGCCTTCCATCGGCAAGATGGGCGGCGATCTCGTCCCGCAAGGCCCCGGCCCCGGCCATGACCGCGCCTTCGATCGCCTCGTCCAGGCCTTCGTCGGGAAAGTCGATCAGGGCTTCCAGCCGGGCCAGCAGCACCTTCAGCCGGTCGCGCCAGCCTTCGTAGAGCCGGCCCATGGCGCCGTCCAGCTGGCGCAGGGCCTGGCGGCGCTGGGCTTCGGTCTCGGCATCGACGAGGTCGGCGATGGCCTCGGCCTGCGACAGGTCGAGCTTGCCGGCCTCGAAGGCGCGGCGGGTGAATTCGCCGGGGCCGGCCGGGCGCAGGCCAAGCCCGGTCAGCACACCGGTCAATCGGGCGATGATGGCCCGCCCGCCGTGGACATGAAGTTCGGCGACATCCTCGCCGGTGAAACTGGCCGGGGCCGGGAACCACAGCACCAGCGCCCGGTCGATCACCTCGCCATGTTCGGGATCGTGCAACGCCGCGAGCCGGGCTAGGCGGGGCTGGGGCCTTGCACCGCACAGGCGGTCGAGGGCGGCCCCGGCCAGCGGGCCGGACAGGCGCATCACGGCGACGCCGGCCCGGCCCCGGCCGGACGCCAGGGCGAAGATCGTGTCTGTCACGTCAGTCCGCGGCGGGCAATGTCTGGTCGGGCTGAAGCATCAGCCTTGTCACCCGCCCACCCTGCTTCAGGTGGACGTCGAGGATTTCGTCGATGTCCGCCGGGGTACGCGGGGCATACCAGACGCCCTCGGGATAGATCACCAGGACGGGGCCGAGCTCGCAGCGGTCGAGGCAACCGGCCTGATTGATGCGGACATTGGCAAGGCCCAGCTCGTCGGCCCGGACCTTCATGTAGTTGCGTAAAGGTACACCCCCGCGCGCCTTGCAGGAGCCACGGGGATGAACATCGGGACGCTCGTTCACGCAGGCGAAGACATGGGCTTCGTAATAGGGCGCGGGATCGCCCGGCAGGCTTCGATCGCTCACTTGGGCTCGTCCTTGGCATCGGGCTTGCGCTTGCCGCCGCCCCGGACCGAACTGGCGGCCGACCACAGGAAGTCCTGGAACTTCTCGAAGCCCTGCAGCCCGCCCTGAATGCCCATGGGCAGCCATTGCTTGAAGATGGTTTCGGGATCGATGACGTTCAGATATTGGGTCATCCGCCCTTCCAGCTCGGCCAGGATGCGCTGCTGCATCGGCTCGAGATCGGGCAGGCCGAGGACGCGACGGGCCTCCTCCGGGGTGATATCGAATTCGACGTTGATCTTCATGGCGTCCTCTTTCGCATATCGCCGCCATGGATATGGCGACGACGGGCCGGATCAGTGTAGATCAGCGCATTGCCGACGCAAGACAACCATGGAAGGTCGAGACCTTGGCCGAAGCCCGCGTGCAGACTCCGATCGGGATGTTCCACGTCACGGTGCGCGCCGACGCGATCACCGCCGCCGGCTGGTCGCCCAGCGGCGACGACGCCCCGGCCGACGACATCCTGCTGCATCTCGCCCTCGGCCAGGTGGAGGATTATTTCGCCGGCCGCCGCCGGGACTTCGACCTGCCGATCGCACCCCACGGCACGCCGTTCCAGCGCAAGGTCTGGCGCCGCATCGCCGCCATCCCCTTCGGCCAGTTCGAGACCTACGGGGCCCTCGCCCGCAGCCTCGGCGGCGTCGCCGCCCAGGCCGTGGGCCAGGCCTGCGG
>NZ_JBAQRT010000250.1:0-10557 GCF_049306435.1 Zavarzinia sp. | reverse complement strand
GCCGATGGCGACACGCCGGTTCATGTCGCGGCGACGCCCGCCTTGCGGGGTTTCGTCGCCGGCCGGCTGGGCGCGCCGCTGGCGGGCGAGGATACGGCGAGTTTCGTCGTCGTCACGGGCGCCGCGTTGCTGCCGCTCAGCCGTTTCGCCGCTGGCAGCGATGCCATGCCGGACCAGTCCGCGACGGTGATCGTCGAGATTACGGCGCTCGGTAGCGGCCCCCGGCTGGCCCTGCGCGGGCCGGGTATCCGCGAGGTCGAACATCTCGCGGTCGAGGGCCTGCCGGAGGGTTTCGTCGGGTCTTGGGCGGCGCAGCAGGCGCTGTTTCCGCGCGGCGTCGATCTTGTCCTGTGTTGTGGCGACCGGCTGGCGGCCCTGCCGCGCAGCCTGCGCATCGAGTAGGAGGCGGCCATGTATGTCGCGGTAAAGGGCGGCGAAGCGGCGATCGACGCCGCCCACGCCTGGCTGGCGGAAGAGCGGCGGGGCGATCCTTCCGTTCCCGAAATCGGCCTCGACCAGATCCGGGAACAGCTCGGCCTCGCGGTCGACCGGGTGATGGCGGAAGCCTCGCTCCATGATCCCGATCTCGCCGCCCTCGCGCTCAAGCAGGCACAGGGCGATGTCATCGAGGCGGTGTTCCTGCTCCGCGCCTATCGCACCACCTTGCCCCGCTTCGCCGGGAGCCTTCCTGTCGATACCGCGAAGATGGCGGTGGAGCGGCGGATTTCGGCGACCTTCAAGGACCTGCCCGGCGGCCAGATCCTGGGCCCCACCTATGATTACACCCACCGCCTGCTCGACTTCGCCCTGGCCGCCGAGGGCTGCGAGGTGCCGGCGGTGCCGAAGGCGAAGCCGGGCGAAGGGGCGATGCCCCGGGTGCTGGAGCTTCTGGCCGGCGAAGGGCTGATGGAGCGGGAAGTTCCGCCCACGGACGAGACCGGCCCGGTTCCCGACCTGACGCGGGAGCCGCTGAGCTTTCCCGCCGGCCGACCCTTGCGTCTGCAAGCCATGGCGCGGGGCGACGAGGGTTTCCTGCTCGCCCTCGGTTACTCCACCCAGCGGGGTTATGGCCGCAACCATCCCTTCGCCGGTGAAATCCGCCAGGGCGAGGTTTCGGTCGAGGTCGAGGTGCCGGAGCTCGGCTTCGCCATCGATATCGGCGACATCGTGTTGACCGAATGCCAGAGCGTGAACCAGTTCAAGGGCGATGCCACCCGTCCCGCCCAATTCACGAGGGGTTACGGCCTCGTGTTTGGCCGGGGCGAGCGGAAGGCGATGGCCATGGCCCTCGTCGACCGGGCGCTGCGGGCGGAAGAATTGGGCGAGGCGGTGCAAGGCCCGGCGCAGGACGAGGAATTCGTCCTATCCCATGCCGATAATGTCGAGGCATCGGGTTTCGTGCAGCACCTGAAACTGCCGCATTACGTCGACTTCCAGGCGGAATTGCAGCTCGTGCGGGCGCTGCGGGCCAAGGCCCTGAAGGAGGCGGCGGAATGAGCGAAGACAGCGGTTACAATTTCGCCTATCTCGACGAACAGACCAAGCGGATGATCCGCCGCGCTCTTCTGAAGGCGGTGGCGGTGCCCGGCTATCAGGTGCCCTTCGCCTCGCGCGAGATGCCCTTGCCCTATGGCTGGGGCACCGGCGGCATACAGGTGACGGCGGCCGTGCTCGGGCCTTCCGACACGCTGAAGGTCATCGATCAGGGCGCCGACGATACCACCAACGCCGTCTCCATCCGCCGCTTCTTCGCGAAGACGGCGGGCGTCGCGACGACGACGCGCACAATTGAGGCGAGCGTGATCCAGACCCGCCACCGCATTCCCGAAACGCCGCTGACCGAGGACCAGATCCTCGTCTATCAGGTGCCGATCCCGGAGCCACTGCGCTGGCTGGAGCCGAGGGAGGCGGAGACCCGCGCCCTGCATGCCCTCGGCGACTATGGCGTGATGCAGGTCGAGCTTTACGAGGACATCGCGATCCACGGCAAGATCAAGCGCGCCTATGACTACCCGGTCGAGGTCGCGGGCCGTTACCTGACGAGCCCGAGCCCGATCCCCAAGTTCGACAATCCGAAACTGTCGGATTGCCCGGCACTGCAGCTGTTCGGCGCGGGGCGGGAAAAGCGCATCTACGCCATTCCGCCCTATACGGCGGTGCGCAGCCTCGATTTCGAGGATCATCCCTTCGCCGTCGATCATCCGGGGCACCCCTGCGCCATCTGCGGCGACACGGACAGCTTCCTCGACGAGATCGTGATCGACGATGTGGGCGGCCGCATTTTCGTCTGTTCCGACACCGATCATTGCCGCGAGCGGCAGGAAGGGCAGGCCCATGAAAATGCCGCCTGATGCGATCCTCTCGGCCCGGGACCTGTGCTTCGACTATGGCAACGGCCAGGGCGTGCGGCGCGTCTCCTTCGATCTCTGGCCCGGCGATGTTCTCGGCATCGTCGGCGAATCCGGCTCGGGCAAGACCACCTTGCTGAAACTCCTCGGCGGGCTGCTGGCGCCCTCTGGCGGCAGCCTGTCTTACCGCGAGACCTCGGGGGAGGTGCTCGACCTTCTGGCCCTGCCGGAGGCGCGGCGCCGCCATCTGGCGCGCACCGAACTCGGCTTCGTGCATCAGAATCCGCGTGATGGCCTGCGTCTTGCCGTCACCGCCGGCGGCAATGTCGGGGAGCGGCTGATGGCGACCGGCGGCCGGCATTACGGCCGCATCCGGCAAAGCGCCCTCGACTGGCTGCGGCGGGTCGAGATCGACGGCGCGCGCATCGACGACCGTCCGACGGAATTCTCGGGCGGGATGCAGCAGCGCCTGCAGATCGCGCGCAATCTCGTCTCCGGCCCCCGCCTCGTGCTGATGGACGAGCCGACCGGCGGCCTCGACGTCTCGGTGCAGGCGCGGCTGCTCGACCTCCTGCGCTCGCTGGTCGCCGACCTCGGGCTTTCCGTCGTCATCGTCACCCATGACCTCGGCGTCGCGCGGCTGCTGGCCGACCGGCTGATGGTCATGCAGGGCGGCCGGGTGATCGAGGAAGGCCTGACCGATCAGGTGCTGGACGACCCGCGCGAGCCCTATACCCAGCTTCTCGTTTCCTCCGTCCTGGCGGCCTGAGATGACGATGCAACCGATCCTGTCCCTCCGGGGCATTCACAAGCACTTCATCCAGCATCTGCGCGGGGGGCTTCGGCTCGACGTCCTCGCCGGGGTCGATCTCGATCTCTTCCCCGGCGAATGCGTGGTGCTGGACGGGCCTTCGGGTGTCGGCAAATCCAGCCTGATCAAGGCGGTCTATGGCACCTACCGCGTCGACGGCGGGCAAATCCTGGTCGCCGGCATCGATGTCGCCAGCGCTGGCCCCCGCGAGATCATGACCTTGCGCCGGACCACCATCGGCCATGTTAGCCAGTTCCTGCGGGTCGTGCCCCGGGTCGCCGCCCTCGACATCGTGGCGGAGCCGGCGCGGGCGCGGGGCGATACGCCCGAAGTCGCGCGGGACAAGGCGGCCCGCCTGTTGCGCCGCCTGAACCTGCCCGAAAAGCTCTGGACCCTGCCGCCCGCGACCTTCTCGGGCGGGGAGCAGCAACGGGTGAATATCGCGCGGGGCTTCGTCGTCGACTGGCCGCTCCTCCTGCTCGACGAGCCGACGGCGTCGCTCGACGCGGAAAACGCCGCCGTGGTTGCGGAATTGATCGACGAGGCCAAGGATCGGGGCACGGCGATTCTCGCCATCTGTCACGACGGCGTCCTGCGGGCGCGGATCGCGACCAGACTGTTGCCGATGAAGCGTGTGGAGCAGGCGGCATGAGCAAGGACATCATCCTGACCAATGCGCGGGTCGTCACCGCCGACGCGGTGCTGGACGGCGCGACCCTCGTGCTGCGCGACGGCCTCATCGCGGCGGTGGAGGAGGGGAGATCGAGCCACTCCAGCGCCATCGACATGGACGGCGATTTTCTGCTGCCCGGCCTCGTCGATCTTCACACCGACAACCTCGAGAAACACATGATGCCCCGGGTGCGGGTGCCCTGGCCGGCGGAAGCGGCGATCGTCGCCCACGACCGTCAGGTACTGGCCGCCGGCATCACCACGGTGCTCGACAGTCTCGCCGTCGGCGACGTCTGGCCGGATGGGGAGCGGGTGAAGACCTTTGGCCTGGCCGTCGATGCCTGGCGCCAAGGCCGGGCCAACGGCATGTTCAAGGCGCGCCATGCCCTGCACCTGCGCTGCGAGATCGGCCATGAACAGGTGGTCGAGCTGTTCCGCGGCCTCGCCGACGACCCGGACCTTCTGCTCGCCTCGGTCATGGACCACACGCCGGGTCAGCGCCAGTTCCTCGACGGCTCGAAATACCGCCAGCAATATCCGCAGCTGAGCGATGCCGAATTCGAAGCCTATGTCGACAAGCGGCGGTCGTTGCGCGACGCCGTCGGCCCTGCGCATCGCGCGGAAATCATAGAACTGAGCAAGGCGCGCGGCATTCCCGTCGCCAGCCACGACGACCGCACCCCGGACGAAGTGGCGGAGGCGCTGGCGGAGGGCATCACCCTCGCCGAATTCCCGACCAGCATCGAGGCGGCGCGGGCCGCCCACGGCCAGGGCATGAGCGTGATCGCCGGGGCGCCCAATCTCGTGCGCGGCGGCTCCCATTCCGGCAATGTCTCGGTCGCGGAACTGGCGGCGAATGGCGTGCTCGACATCATGGCCTCGGACTATGTGCCGTCGTCCATGCTGATCGGTGCCTTCATCCTGCATGACGCCCATGGCTTTTCCCTGCCGGCGGCGATCAATACGGTCAGCGCCCATCCGGCGGCGGCGATCGGCCTTCACGATATCGGCCGGCTGGAAACGGGCCTGCGCGCCGACGTGCTGCGGGTGCGGCGCCACGGCGCCATGCCCGTCGTCGACATGGTCTGGCGCGATGGCCGGCGGGTGATGTGATCGTGGCTTATCGTTACGCGCTCTATTGGGCGCCGCCGCTTGCCGGCCCGCTGCACCGTCTGGGCAGCCAATGGCTCGGCCGCGACGCGGAAACCGGCGCACCCGCCGCCCAGCCCCTGCTGCCGCCGATCAGCACGGCGCGCTTCGCCGAGATCACGGCGGGGCCGCGCGGCTACGGCTTTCACGCCACGCTGAAGCCGCCGATGCGCCTGCGCGACGGCGTGTCGCCGGAGGATTTCATCGAGGCCGCGCGCACCATTCTTGCCGGCGTGAAGGTTTTCACCGCGCCGCCGCTGAAGGTCGGCCGGATCGGCGGCTTTCTCGCCCTGGTGCCGGCGGGCGACGTGGCGCCCTGGCGCGGGCTGGCCGATCCGCTGGTCGCGGGGCTGGACGAGTTCCGCGCCCCGCCCACCCCGGCCGAACTCGAGAAACGGAAGAAACACCCCCTCAGCCCGGCGCAGGACGCGCTTCTGGACCGCTGGGGCTATCCTTACGTCTTCGACGAATGGCGCTTCCACATGACCCTGTCGGCCAACCTGACCTCGCCCGAGCGGGAGCGGGTGGAGGTCGCCGCGCTCGGCCATTTCGCGCCCATCGAGGGCAGGGCGGTCGCGGTCGTGGAGGCCTGCGTCTTCGTGCAGGAGGTCCCGGGCGGGCCCTTCACCGTGCGGGCGCGCCTGCCGCTCGCGGCCTGAGGCTTGCGGGCGCCGCGCCCGCTTGCCACTATGCTGCAGCATAAGTGCAATAAGCAGTGGGGGAGAGCGGGCATGGCATCGGTCGAGGGCAATTCGGGGGCGCTCGTCGTCTCGGTCGCGGGCGACCGGCCGCGCAAGATCAGCCTGCGTGCCCGCCTGCTGCGCGCCTTCCTGCGCCGCACCTTCAAGAACCGCATCCGCTTCGATATTCCGGTCCAGGTGGTGCGGGCCCAGGTCGAGAAACTGTCGCGCCGCCTGCCGCCGCCGCCCGACGACGTGAAGGTGATCGACGTTGACGCCGATGGCGTGCCCGGCCACTGGATCGAGCCGGACAACGCGACCGAGGGCCGGCATATCCTCTATCTCCACGGCGGCGGCTATGTCATGTGCTCGCCGAAGACCCATCTCGGCTTTACCTGGCGTATCGCCAAGGCGGCGGCGGCGCGGATGCTGGTGATCGATTATCGCCTGGCGCCCGAATTCGCCTTTCCGGCCCAGATCGACGATTCCCTGACCGGCTACCGCTTTATGCTCGACAGCGGCATTCCGGCGGAGCGGATCGCCATCATGGGCGATTCAGCCGGCGGCGGCCTGACCTTCGGCCTCCTCATGCGACTCAAGGCCCTCGGCCTGCCCATGCCGGGCGCGGCGGTCGGCCTGTCGCCCTATCTCGATCTGACCGTGACCGGCGAGAGCCACTACCTGCACGCCAAGTCGGATCCGATGATCCCGCTGCCCGGTGTCATCTACGGCAGCATGATCTATCTGCAGGGCGCGGACCCGAAACACCCCGAAGCCTCGCCCATCTTCGGCGAGGCTTCGGGCCTGCCGCCGACCCTGATCCATGTCGGCTCGGACGAAGTGCTCCTGTCGGATTCGACCCGGATGGTCGCCAACCTGCGGGCGGCGGGCGTGCCCGTCGAAATCGATGTCTGGCACCGGATGCCCCACGTCTGGCACGCCTTCGCCCGCTACATTCCCGAGGGCCGCGCGGCGATCGACAAGATCGGTCAATTCCTGCGACAGACGATCCGCTGATCGCGGGGTGCGGCACGCCGTAGCCTTTTCAGGGCCGCAAGGGCGTAGTATGCCGCTGGTCAGATAGGACATCGAGGCACGTCATGGATGCAGATATCGCCATCGTCGGGGCCGGACCGGCCGGCTTGAGCTTCGCCCGCGCCCTGGCCGGCAGCGGTCTGTCCGTCACCCTGATCGAGCAGCAGCCGCGCGCCGCCCTGGCCGATCCCGCCTTCGACGGGCGGGAGATCGCGCTCACCCATGCCTCGCGCAGGATCATGGAAACCCTCGACCTGTGGTCGCGGATCGATGCCGCCGACATCTCGCCCTTGCGCGACGCGCGGGTGATGGACGGGCCGTCGCTTTTCGCCATGCAGATCAAGGCCGCGGCGGCGGGTCATGATGCCCTCGGCTATCTCGTGCCCAATCACCTCATTCGCAAGGCCGCCTTCTCATCGCTGATGGACGCGGGCGAGGCGCGCCTGATCGCCGAGACCAGGGTGACCGGCATCGAGCGCGACGCTCAGGGTGTCCGCATCGCCCTGTCGTCGGGGGAGACAATTTCCGCCCGGCTGATCGTCTGCGCCGACAGCCGCTGGTCCGAGACCCGGCGGATGCTGGGTATCGGCGCCGCGACCAGGGATTTCGGCCGCTCCATGATGGTCTGCCGCATGGAGCACGAGGTCGATCACGAGCACGTTGCCTGGGAATGGTTCGGCTATGGCCAGACCCTGGCGATGCTGCCGCTGAACGGGTTGCGTGCGTCCGCCGTGCTGACCCTGCCGCAGGGCCAGATGCAGGCGGTCATGGCCCTGGCGCCGGACGACTTCAACACCGAGATGACCCGGCGCTTCGATGGCCGCCTGGGCGCCATGAAGCTGGCCAGCACCCGCCACGTCTATCCGCTGGTCGGGGTCTTCGCCGACCGCTTCGCCGGGCCGCGCTGCGCACTCGTCGGCGACGCGGCGGTGGGGATGCATCCCGTCACCGCCCATGGCTTCAACTTCGGTCTGCAATCGCAGGAGCGGCTGGCCGGCCGGTTGATCCAGGCGGTCCGCATCGGCCGCGACATCGCCGACCCGGGCCTGCTCGCCGATTACGACCGCGCGCATCGGACGGCGACCTTCCCGCTCTATCAGGCGACCAATCTCATCGCCTCGCTCTATACCGACGAGCGCCCGCCCGCCCGCCTACTGCGCAAGGCCGCGCTCCATTTCGCCAACCGCATGGTGCCGGTGAAGAAGGCCATCGCCGCCCATCTGACCCAGGCGGTCTGAGCATCCCCGTCCCTTCCGGGTCGAGATGCCGGCCCTTGTCGGCATGACGGGGGGAGGACGAATGAGCCGGGGGCGCGGGGCGCCCCCGGCTTGATCCTCAGGCCAGGGCCTGGTCGAGGTCGGCGATGATGTCGGCCACATTCTCGATCCCGACCGACAGGCGGACGACATCGTCGCCCGCGCCGGCGGCGGCGCGCTGGGCCGGGGTCAGCTGCTTGTGGGTGGTCGAGGCCGGATGGATGATCAGGCTGCGCACGTCGCCGATATTGGCGAGGTGGGAGAACAGCTTCACCCCCTGCACCAGCTTGACGCCCGCCTCATAGCCACCCTTCAGGCCGAAGGTGAAGACGGCGCCGGCGCCCTTCGGCGCGTATTTCTGCTGGAGCGCGTGGTACTTGTCGTCTTCCAGCCCGGCGTAGGACACCCAGGCCACCTTGTCGTGCGCCTTCAGATGGCGGGCGACGGCGATTGCATTGGCGTTGTGCCGTTCCATCCTGAGGGCGAGGGTCTCGGTCCCGGTCAGGATCAGGAAGGCGTTGAACGGCGCCAGCGACGGCCCGAGGTCGCGCAGGCCCAGGACCCGGGCGGCGATCGCGAAGGTGATGTTGCCGAAGGTCTTGCCCAGTTCCAGCCCGGCGTAGGACGGATTGGGCTTGGACAGCAGCGGATATTTGTCGTCCGCCAGCCAGTCGAAATTGCCGCCGTCGACGATCAGGCCGCCGATCGAATTGCCGTGGCCGCCCAGGAACTTGGTCGCCGAATGGACGATGATGTTGGCGCCATGCTCGAACGGCCGCACCAGATAGGGCGTCGCCAGCGTGTTGTCGACGATGAGCGGTATGTGATGCTTCCTGGCGATGGCGCCGATCGGGGCCAGGTCGGTGACGACGCCGCCCGGGTTGGCGATCGATTCGACGAAGATCGCCTTAACGCCCGGCACGAAGGCGCGCTCGAAATTCTCCGGGTCATCGGAATCGACCCAGATCACCTGCCAGCCGAACTGCTTGAAGCTCTCGCCGAACTGGTTGATCGAGCCGCCATAGAGCTTGCGGGAGGCGAGGAACTTGTCGCCGGGCGAGAGCAGGGTGTGGAACACCAGGAACTGCGCCGCATGGCCCGAGGCGACGGCGAGGGCGGCGGTGCCGCCTTCGAGGTCGGCGATGCGGGCTTCGAGCACCGCGTTCGTCGGGTTCATGATGCGGGTGTAGATATTGCCGAAGGCCTGCAGGCCGAACAGCGACGCGGCGTGATCGACGTCGTCGAACACATAGGACGAGGTCTGGTAGATCGGGGTCACCCGGGCCTTGGTCGCCGGATCCGGCGCCGCGCCGGCATGGATGGTCCGGGTTTCAAAGGCAGGCTTGTACTCGCTCATTCCTGGTCTCCATTGAGGCTGCCGTTATTTAGGCAACGGCTTGTTGTGTTGTCCAGTTAATTCCTTTTCGCTGTTGTTAATTTGAAATGAACAACAGCGAATTCTTGTTTATAAAATCAGGCGAGGGATTTCGATCTTGGGGCAGCGGTCCATGACGACGATGAGGCCCGCGGCCTCGGCCCGGTCGCGGGCCGCGTCATCGGCAAGGCCCAGCTGCATCCACACGGCCTTGGCCTTGATCGCGATCGCTTCGTCGACGACACCGCCCAGCGCGCTTTCCTCGCGGAAGATATCGACAAGATCGACGGCCTCGGTGATATCGGCGAGATGCCCGACCACGGTCTGGCCGAGAATCACGCCGCCAGCGAGGCCGGGATTGACCGGAATCACCCGGTAGCCCCGATGCAGCAGATAGTCCATGACCTCGTGGGAGGCGCGGGCGGGCTTGGCGCTGGCGCCGACGAGGGCGATCACCCTGGTTTCGCTCAGCAGGCGGCGCAGGGCGGCATCGTCTCGGGGATAGGCCATGGCGGGTCTCCTTTGCCGCCGCAGTGGACCCCCGCGCGGCGCGGTCGTCAATCGCCGAGAGCAGGGGGCGCGGCGCATCTGTCCGACCCGCCAGCGATGGACTACACTGCGCCGCCCGGCCGGAACCGGCGGGACCGGCGGCCGTTGCTATCCGTGTAATCTTCAGCGGGCGAACATGACGCTTGTCGCTACCACCAGGATGGACCGGGTCGAGACCCTGAAGGTCGACGGCCTTTCGCCGCTCCTCGCCCGCGACAGGCTCGCCGGTCATCTGTCGGCGCGTCTCGGGCCCGGCCACGCCGCGCTTTTCGCCCGCCCGCGCGAGGCTGGCGCCTTCATCGAATGGCACGCGGCGATGGATGGCGCCATGCGCCGCTTCATCGACCTTCCGGCGGACGAACGCGCCGAGGTCCAATCCCGTCTCGGCCGGCTGGTGGGCGAGATCCGGGGCGAGGCCGCGCGACTCGGCGCCTCGACCGACGAGGACGAGCGAAGCCTCGGCACGCTGATCGCCGCCGCGCTGGAAATCCCCGGCCTCGACCGGGTCTATGTCGTCGGCGACCAGCCGGTACTGACCGATTGGGGCAGCATCGCCCTCGATCCCACGGGGCGGGGCATTCCATCGCCACGCGGTGTGCTGTTCGGCTTCGGCCCCGTGGTCCAGCCGCCGATGCCCGCTGGCGCGTCGGCGGCCCCGATGGCCCCCGCCGCCGGACTCGCG
>NZ_JBAQRT010000249.1:0-14303 GCF_049306435.1 Zavarzinia sp. | reverse complement strand
GTGCATGTCCTGCCCGATATCGAGGGTGGCGAGGTGGTGGCCTCGCCGCGCTGGCGCCGGCCGGGGCCGATCGATCCCGGCCCCTTCGGCTGGAGCGGGCTGATGGTCGCCGGCATCACCGGCCTTGCCCATCTGGTCGCCGGGGCGATCGGGCCGGGCACGCCGACCCTCGCGCTGCTTTATATCGGCGCGGTCACGGCTTCGGCCCTGTCCTTCGGCCTGCTGCCGTCGCTGTTCACGGCCATCGCGGCGACGCTGGCCTTCAACTTCTTCTTCATGCCGCCGCTCTACCGCTTCACCGTGGCGGACCCGGCCAATATCCTGACGCTGATCGTCTTCCTCGGCATCGCCGTGCTTTTGTCCGGCCTCGCCGCGCGTTCGCGGCTGCTGGCCGAACGGGCACGGCGGCGGGAAAGCGATGCCGCCACGCTCTATGCCTTCGCCGCCAAGCTGGCGGGGGTGCGCCTGCTCGACGATCTGCTGTGGGCGGTGGTGCATCAACTGGCGCTGATGCTGAAGCGGGGCGTTGTCCTGCTGACGCCGGACGAGGAGGGGCACCTCCTCGTGCGCAGCGGCTACCCGCCCGACGACCGCCTGACCGAAGCGGAGCGGGCGGCCGCGCAATGGAGCTGGGATCAGGGCCGTCCGGCCGGTCGCGGCACCGACACGCTGCCGGGGGCGGAGCGTTGTTTCCTGCCGCTCCGCACCATTTCGGGGCCGGTCGCCGTGGTCGGCCTCGACGGGCCGGCGCCTTCGGGCGATGTCCGCCGGCTGCTCGATGCGCTGTGCGATCAGGCGGCGGTCGCGATCGAGCGCATCCGCCTCGCCGACGATCTCGACGAAGCCAGCGTGAAGGCCCAGTCGGAACATCTGCGCGGCCTGCTCTTCACCTCGATCAGCCACGATCTGCGCACGCCGCTTTCCAGCATCATGGGGGCGGCCACCACCTTGCGCCGTGACGGCGAGAAACTGGCCCCGGCGGCGCGGGACGATCTCCTCCTGTCGATCGAGGAGGAGGGGGAGCGGCTGAATGCCTTCGTCGGCAATCTGCTCGACATGACGCGGCTCGAGTCGGGTGCGCTGGAGCCGCGTCGCCAATGGGTGGCCATGAGCGAGGTGGTCGCCACCGCGCTGCGCCGCGCGGGCCGCCTGTTGAAGGCCCAGGAGGTGAAGGTGACGGTGGAGCCCGGCCTGCCGCCGCTTCGCCTCGATCACGCGCTGATGGAACAGGTGGTGATCAATCTTCTCGACAACGCCCGGAAATTCGCGCCCGCGGGCTCCCTGATCCGCATCGACATCCGGCGCCGGGGCGACCGGATCGAAACCGATGTGACCGACGAAGGCCCCGGCATTCCGGCGGCCGAGCGCGCCCAGGTGTTCGACAAATTCTACCGTATCCGCGGCGGCGACCAGCAGGTGGCGGGCACCGGTCTTGGCCTTGCCATCTGCAAGGGCTTCGTCGAGGTCCATGGCGGCCGGGTGGAGATCCTGCCCGGCCCCGGCGATCGGGGCACCACGGTCAGGATCGGCCTGCCGATCGATCCCATGGCGCCGGCCCCGCCGGAAGTCAGTGACGATGACTGAACCCCTCGTGCTGTTGGTCGAGGACGACGCGGGCGTCCGCCGCGTGCTGCGGACGACGATCGAGGCTCAGGGATGCCGCGTGATCGAGGCGGCGACCGGGGCGGATGCCCTTCGCCGCATGACGGCGGAGCGACCGGATCTGGTGCTGCTCGACCTTGGCCTGCCGGACCGGGACGGGCTCGAGCTGATCCGCGAATGGCGCGGCTGGACGGCGGTGCCCATTCTCGTCCTCTCCGCCCGGGGCGACGAGGCGACCAAGATCCGCGCCCTCGACCTCGGCGCTGACGATTATGTGACCAAGCCCTTCGCCGGTGGCGAATTGCTGGCGCGCCTGCGCGCCGCGCTGCGCCGGAACGAACGCCGGGGCGCGCCTCCCGTGTTCGAGAGCGAAGGCCTGAGAATCGATGCCGCGGCGCGCCTCGCCACCATCAAGGGCCAGCCGGTGAAACTGTCGCGCCGGGAATGGGATGTGCTGCGCCTTCTCGTTCTCGATGCCGGCAAGGTGGTCGGGCACCGCCAGATCCTGGAAAAGGTCTGGGGCCCGGCCCAGGCGGAGCAGAGCCAGTATCTCTGGGTCTATATCGGCCATCTGCGCGAGAAGCTGGAGCCCGATCCCGCAAGGCCCCGCTTCATCCTGACAGAACCCGGCATCGGCTACCGGCTGGTTCGCGGCGAAGATGAACAAGGGTAATCCTTCTGCCCTAATCCTGCCTTTTCTTTCGGCTATGGCCTTGTTCCCACGGGGTGCAGGGACGACTTGCGGAGAGTCGCGCCAGGCGCCATGATCCGCGCCTCTCCAAGGCCTTCCGGCCCTTTCATCGGTCCCTACCGGGGTAATCATGCAACGTCTGACTTTCCCGTGCCTTCTTGCCCTCGGGCTGGTTTCGGTCCAGCCCGCATTCGCGGAAGGCGCGGCCGCGCCTGCGCCCGCCGCCACGGCCCCGGCCGAAGATCCGGTGGTGGCCCGCGTGGGTGATCAGGAAATCCACCGCTCGGAAGTGGTGGAAGCCTACAAGACCCTGCCCGAGCAGTTCGCTCAGATCCCGATGGACGCCATTTTCGGCGAGTTGCTGCAGCAGCTGGTCGACCGCCGCGTGATGGCGATCGATGCCGCCAAGAAGGGCTATGGCGACGATCCCGAGGTCGCCCGCAAGCTCGAGCTCCTGAAGGAGCGGGTGATGGAGGAGGCCTATGTCTCGCGCGAGATCGAGGCCAAGGTCACCGACGCCATGATGAAGGCGAAATACGACAAGATCGTCGCCGACAATCCGCCCGAGGAAGAGGTTCACGCCCGCCACATTCTCGTCGATTCGGAAGAAGAGGCGAAGAAACTGAAGGCCGAACTCGACAAGGGCGCGGATTTCGCCGATCTCGCCAACAAGAAATCCAAGGACGCCCGTGACGGCTCGGGCGGCGACCTCGGCTATTTCACCCGCGAGCGGATGGTGCCCGAATTCGCCGAGGCCGCCTTCAAGGCCGAGGTCGGCAAGGTCGTCGGCCCGGTGAAGAGCCAGTTCGGCTGGCACCTCATCCTCGTCGAGGACAAGCGCAAGCAGGCGCCCCCGCCCTTCGACGATGTGAAGGCCCAGCTCAAGGACATGGTCGCGCAGGAAATGACCGCGGCCCGTGTCGACGAGTTGAAGAAGGGCCTGAAGATCGAGCTGCTGAACGCCGATGGCTCGGCCCAGCGGCCGCAGATCGCCCCCGCCCAGTAATTACTGTCTCGAGACAGCACGCGAAAGCCTGAGGAGAGTGTCCATGGCCGGTGGGAAATCCCATCCCGTTTCGCCGCTTGCCCCCGAAGGAATGCCCGAGTTGCCGGCCATCGCCGGCATCGAAGTCGGCGCCATCGAGGCTGGAGTCCGCTACAAGGGCCGCACCGACCTGATGATGATGCGCTTCGCCACCGGAACCTCGGTGGCGGGCGTCTTCACCACGTCGAAATGCGCCTCGGCGCCGGTGGACTGGTGCCGCTCCATCCTCGACAAGGGCAACGCCCGCGCGCTCGTCGTCAATTCCGGCAATGCCAATGCCTTCACCGGCAAGGCCGGCGCCGCCGCCGCCAAGACGGTCGCGGTGGCCGCCGCCAAGCTGGTCGGCTGCAAGGCGGATGCCGTCTTCATGGCCTCGACCGGCGTAATCGGCGAAGTGCTGCCGGCGGAAAAAGTGACGGCGGCGCTGCCCCGCCTCGCCACCACCCTGAAGCCGGAACGCTGGGACGAAGCCGCAAGGGCGATCATGACCACGGACACCTTCCCCAAGGCGGCCGTGCGCAAGACCGAGATCGACGGCAAGCCCGTTACCATCGTCGGGATCGCCAAGGGCTCGGGCATGATCGCGCCGGACATGGCGACCATGCTGTCCTTCGTCGCGACCGACGCGACCATCCCGTCCGACGTGCTGCAGGCCCTGCTGGCCAAGGCGGCGGACAAGTCGTTCAATTCGATCACGGTCGACGGCGATACCTCGACCTCGGACACGCTGCTCGCCTTCGCGACGGGCAAGGGCGTGACCCACAAGCCGGTGACCAAGCTCACCGACGTGCATTTCCGCGCCTTCCGCGCCGCCTTCGAAGACCTGCTGATCGAACTCGCCCAGCTCGTCGCCAAGGATGGCGAAGGCGCGCAGAAATTCGTCACCATCACGGTGACCGGCGCCCAGTCGCCCAAGTCCGCCCGCAAGATCGCCCTGACGATCGCCAATTCGCCGCTGGTCAAGACCGCGATCGCCGGCGCCGACGCCAACTGGGGCCGTATCGTCATGGCCGTGGGCAAGGCCGGCGAGAAGGCCGACCGCGACAAGATCACGATCAGGATGGGCGGCAAGCTCGTCGCCGAGAAAGGCGCCGTCCACCCCCGCCACGACGAGGCGGCGGCGACCGAGCACTTCAAGGGCCGCGACATCCAGATCGAAGTCGATGTCGGCATCGGCCGGGGCGAGGCCACGGTCTGGACCTGCGACCTGACCCACGGTTACATCGACATCAACGCCGATTACCGGAGCTGATATGTCGGTGGCCGGGCGCCTTGCGAGGGCGCCCGGCCGCTGCTAAACGGACACGACGCCTTCTCGAGGCCCCGGGGGAAAACCAGTGTCCAAGATCGTCCTCGTCGTTGCCGCGGTGCTGGTCGATCCCGACCGGCGCATCCTGCTGGCGCAGCGCCCCGCCGGCAAATCCCTCGCCGGCCTCTGGGAATTTCCCGGCGGCAAGGTCGAGCCGGGGGAGAGCCCGGAAGCGGCTCTGATCCGCGAGCTGGACGAGGAACTGGGCATCACCGTGCGCGAGCCCTGCCTCGCCCCCATGACCTTCGCCAGCCATTCCTATGAAGCCTTTCACCTCCTGATGCCGGTCTATGTCTGCCGGCGCTGGGAGGGCGTGCCGCAGGCGCGGGAACATGCGGCGCTGGCCTGGGTGCCGCGGATGCGCCTTGGCGATTACCCGATGCCGCCGGCCGACCTGCCGCTGATCGCGGCGATCCAGGACCAGATCTGACAGGCGATTTCACGAAGGGGACCAGGCATGGCCAAGGCATTGACCGTCAGCGAGGCGGGCCTCGCGCAGGTGATCACATCGCGCCAGCACCGGATGACGGCGGACGAGCCTTTGTCGGCGGGCGGCACCGACACGGGGCCGGCGCCCTATGAAGTGCTGCTGGCGTCGCTCGGCGCCTGTTCCTCGGCGACCTTGCGCATGTATGCCGACCGCAAGGGCTGGAACCTCGGCCGGATCGAGGTCCTGGCGGCCTTCGCCCGCGACGACGCCGGTGTGGAGAGCATTCACCGCACCGTGAAACTGGGCGCACCGCTCGGGGAAGAGCAGCGCGCCCGGCTGGCCGAGATCATCGAGAAGACGCCGGTGACCAGGACCCTGAAGCGCTCGATGACGATCACCACCGAATTCCTGGACAGGCCGTGATCAGGCTTGCCACGAGAAGCGACGAGTCCGCGGTCAGGGACTGCGCCGAAAGGGCCTATGTCCGCTATGTCGCCGCAATCGGCCGGGAACCCGCGCCGATGCGGGCCGACTATGGGGCGCAGATCGAGGCCGGGGACGGGTATGTCGCCCTGGACGAGGTGGGTTGCCTGCTGGGGTTCATCGTTTTCTACCCGCGCGATTCCGTCATGATGCTGGAGAATGTGGCGGTCATGCCCTCAGCGGCAGGCCGCGGTGTCGGCAAGTCCCTTATCAGCTATTGCGAGAGCGAAGCACGCCGCAGAGGACTTGGCGCCGTCAGTCTCTACACGAACGAGAAGATGGCGGAAAACCTGTCGATCTATCCACGGCTTGGCTATGCCGAAGTCGCGCGCCGTACCGAAGACGGTTTCAACCGCGTCTATTTCGAGAAACCTCTGCGCTGATCCCGTTTCGTCGCCTGTCGGCGAGGCCCGGTTTCCGGGCCTCGCCTTTGGTGTTCAGGCCTGCTTCTCCTTCAGCGACGGCAGGAAGATCGTCAGGATGCCGAGGGCCGGCAGGAACGAGCACAGGTGGTAGACATATTCGATGCTGGTGGCATCGGCGATCTGGCCGATGACCGCCGCGCCGATGCCGCCGAGACCGAAGGCGACGCCGAAGAACAGGCCCGCCACCATGCCGACCCGCCCCGGCATCAACTCCTGGCCATAGACGATGATCGCCGAAAAGGCCGAGGACAGGATCAGCCCGATCACGACCGACAGCACCGAGGTCCAGAACAGGTCGACATAGGGCAGCGCCAGGGTGAAGGGCAGCACGCCCAGGATCGAGCCCCAGATCACGTATTTCCGGCCGATGCGGTCGCCGATCGGCCCGCCGGCGATGGTGCCCACCGCGACCGCGCCGAGGAAGACGAAGAGCCGCAGCTGCGCTTCCTCGATGCTGACGCCGAAGCGGTCGATCAGGAAGAAGGTGTAATAGCTCTGGAAGCTCGACATATAGATGAACTTCGAGAACATCAGGGTGATCAGCACCACCATGGCGCCGGCGATGCGGGCATTCGACAGGGTGACGCCATCAACCGCCGCGCGCTGCGGCTTGGCCGCCGTCAGGCGGCGCGGGCCGTACCAGTTACCGACCTGCCACAGCACGGTCATGCCCAGCAGGGCGACGGCGGCGAACCAGGCGACCGCGCTCTGGCCGTTGGGCAGGATGATGAAGGCGGCCGCCAGCGGGCCGAGCGCCGTGCCGGCATTGCCGCCGACCTGGAACAGCGACTGGGCGAGGCCATGCTGCCCGCCCGAGGCCATGCGGGCGACGCGCGAGGATTCCGGATGGAAGATCGACGAGCCGGAGCCGAGCAGGGCGGCCCCCGCCAGCAGCATCGGATAGCTCCAGGCCTGCGAGATCAGGCCGAGGCCGCACAGGGTCAGACCCATGCCGACCACCAGCGAATAGGGCCGGGGATGCCTGTCGGTATAGATGCCGATGAAGGGCTGCAGGATCGAGCCGGTGATCTGGAAGGTGAAGGTGACAAGGCCGATCTGCCCGAAATCGAGAGCGAAATTATCCTTCAGCATCGGATAGATCGCCGGCAGCACCGCCTGCATCAGATCGTTGAGCATGTGGCAGAAGCTGATCGCCAGCAGGATCGCGTAGGTCGCGCCCGCCGTCGTGGCCGGCTGCCTGTCGGCGGCGTTGATCGTCGTGTCGCTCATCGTTCTTTCCCTGGGCAGCCCGATATGCCGGCTTGACCCTTGATACCCGAGCCTGATCCTATGGTATTGGTTTTGACCTGCTATCGCAGGTGGGTCGATCCTTTTCGCGAGTGGGCCATGGTCCGGAATATCAGCGTTGCAGAATACGAAGCCGTGCCCCGGGCGGTGCTGGCGGTCGGCAACGATTATCCGGCCGGCTACGAGAAGGCGCCGCACAAGCACCGGCGGGGCCAGCTGCTCTACGCGACCTCCGGTGTGATGCTGGTCGGCACCGGATCGGGCACCTGGCTGGTGCCGCCGGAACAGGCGGTCTGGATCCCGCCCTGGACCCTGCATTCCATGCGCTCGACCGGCATGCCGCTCGGCACCCGCAACCTGTTCATCGAACCCGATGCGATCGAGGGTCTGCCCGAGGATTGCCGGGTGGTGAAGATCACGCCCCTGATGCGCGCCCTCGTTCTCGAGGCGGTCGACCTGCCGCTGGAATATGACGCGGACGGGCGGGGCGGGCTGATCATGAATCTTCTCCTCCACGAACTCCGCAGCCTGCCGGTGCAGCCGATGAACCTGCCCATGCCGGTGTCCGGGCCGCTGTCCGACCTGTGCCACGAATTCGCCCTGGCGCCCGACCCGCACGCGACGATCGACGACTGGTGCCGCCGTCTCGCCATGAGCCGGCGCAGCTTCACCCGCGCCTTCCGGGCGGGGACCGGCATCAGCTTCGCCCAGTGGCGCCAGCGCGCCTGCCTGTTCGCCGCCATGCCGCGCCTTGGCCAGGGCGAGCCGGTGACCAGGGTTGCCCTCGATCTCGGCTACGACAGCGTCGCCGCCTTCACCACCATGTTCCGGCGCTTGCTGGGCGAGGCGCCCAGCCGCTATTTCCGCCAGGTCGCCGACGGGCATTGGCCCGCCGCCGAAGCGTGATAATCTCCGGCCCCCGCAACGGATGAACACCGAATGCCCTATAAATCCCTTCGCGACTTCATCGAACGGCTGGAATCATCGGGCCGCCTCGTCCGGGTGACCGAGCCGGTTTCGACCGTCCTCGAAATGACCGAGATCCAGACGCGGCTGCTGGCCGAGGGCGGCCCCGCGGTCATCTTCGAGAAGCCGATCCGGGCCGATGGCACGATGTCGCCCTATCCCGTGCTGGTCAATCTGTTCGGCACGGTCGAGCGCGTCGCCTGGGGCATGGACCGCGAACCGCACGAGCTGCGCGAAGTGGGCGAGACCCTGGCCTTCCTCAAGCAGCCCGAACCCCCGGGCGGTTTCCGCGAGGCCTGGGCCATGCTGCCGCTGGTCCGCACCGTGATGGCGATGAAGCCGAAGACCGTGGGCAGCGCCCCGGTGCACGAAGTCGTGCTGACCGGTGACCAGATCGACCTCGCCGACCTGCCGATCCAGTCCTGCTGGCCGGGCGAGCCGGCGCCGCTGATCACCTGGCCCCTCGTCGTCACCAAGGGGCCCGGCGACGGGCGGGAAGACAGTTTCAACCTCGGCATCTACCGGATGCAGGTGACCGGCAAGAACACCACCCTGATGCGCTGGCTGAAGCACCGCGGCGGGGCGCAGCACTATCGCCGCTGGGCGGCGGAAAAGCGCGAGCCCTTGCCCGCGGCCGTCGTCCTCGGCGCCGATCCGGGCACGATCCTCGCCGCCGTGACGCCGGTGCCGGACACTTTGTCGGAATATCAGTTCGCCGGCCTCCTGCGCGGCCAGAAGGTCGAGCTGGTCGACTGCAAGACCGTGCCGCTGAAAGTGCCGGCGCAAGCGGAAATCGTCCTCGAGGGCTATGTCAGCCTCGACGATTTCGGCGACGAGGGGCCTTACGGCGATCACACCGGTTACTATAATTCGGTGGAACCCTTCCCGGTCTTCACGGTGACGGCGATCACCCGCAGGCGTAACCCCATCTATCTCTCGACCTTCACCGGCCGGCCGCCGGACGAGCCGAGCGTGCTGGGCGAGGCGCTGAACGAAGTGTTCATTCCGCTCCTCGTGCAGCAGTTCCCGGAGATCGTCGATTTCTGGCTGCCGCCCGAAGGCTGCAGCTACCGGATCGCCGTCGTCTCGATGAAGAAGGCTTACCCCGGCCACGCCAAGCGCGTGATGATGGGGGTGTGGTCGTTCCTGCGTCAGTTCATGTACACGAAATGGGTGATCGTCGTCGACGACGACATCAATGCCCGCGACTGGAAGGATGTGATGTGGGCGATCTCGACCCGCATGGATCCGGTGCGGGACGTGACGCTGATCGAAGGCACGCCGATCGATTATCTCGATTTCGCCTCGCCGGAATCCGGCCTCGGCGGCAAGGTCGGCCTGGACGCCACCAACAAGTGGCCGCCCGAGACCAAGCGCGAATGGGGCACCCAGATCCGCATGGAGCAGAAGGTGATCGACCGCGTCTCGTCGATGTGGGATCGCCTCGGCCTGTCCGGCAGCGGCAAGTCGATCTGGAAATAGCGAAAGGCCCCGGCCTTGGCCGGGGCGACCATCGTTGTCTCAGTGCAGGCGGGCGACGAGGGCGGCGGTCAGCTCCCGCGTGGTGGCCTTGCCGCCGAGATCGCCGGTGCGTATCCGGTCCTCGTTCAGGGTCCGGTCGATCGCGATCTTGAGCTTCGTGGCGAGGTCCTGGCGCCCGACATGTTCCAGCATCAGGCCGGCGGCCATTAGGAGGGCGAGGGGGTTGGCGATGCCCTTGCCGGCGATGTCGGGGGCGGAGCCGTGCACGGCTTCGAAGATCGCCGCCTTCTCGCCGATATTCGCGCCCGGCGCCATGCCGAGACCGCCGACGAGGCCGGCGATCTGGTCCGACAGGATGTCGCCGAACAGATTGGTGGTCACGATCACGTCGAACTGCCAGGGGTTCATGACCAGCTGCATGGCGCAGGCATCGACGATCCGCTCGTCGACCGCGACGCGGCCTTCATATTCCCGGGCGATGTTGCGGCCGATCTCGAGGAACAGGCCGGTGATCGCCTTCAGGATATTGGCCTTGTGGACGAGGGTGACCTTCTTGCGGCCATTGGCGACGGCATAGTCGAAGGCATAGCGGATGATCCGCTCGCAGCCGATGCGCGTGGTCACGCCCTGACTGACCGCGACCGCCTTGGGATCGTCACCCACGGCGATGAAATGTTCGTGGGCGACGTAATAACCTTCAAGGTTCTCGCGCAGGAGGACGAGGTCGATATTCTCGAACCGCCCGCCCGGGATCAGGCTGCGCGCCGGCCGGACATTGGCGTAGAGCTTGAAGGCTTCGCGCAGACGGACATTGACCGAGCGATAGCCGCCGCCCGAAGGCGTCGTCAGCGGGCCCTTCAGGGCAAGGCCGGTGCGGGCGATGGAATCCAGCGTCGCCTGGGGCAGGGGATCGCCCGCCGCCTCGATCCCGGCCATGCCGGCATCCTGGGTATCGAAAGCGAAGGGCGCGCCGAGGGCATCGAGCACGGTCACCACGGCTTCGACGATTTCGGGGCCGATGCCGTCCCCCGGTATGAGGGTTGCCGGTATCAGCGTCGTCGCGGCCATGGCCGAGTCTCCCGAAATGTGAGCGGTGACCGGCTCATAGGCCTGGCGCGGCGCTTTGTCGACACCGACGAAAGGCGAAGATGACGCCGCGTCCGCCGCGCGTGTTCAGCCCGGCAGGATGCGGGCGAGGGCGGCGCGGATCACCTGCTCCCCGGCGGTGGCGGCGGCCGGGCCAAGCCTTGCGGTTTCCGCACGCAGCGCCGGGATCGACAGGCCGCGTATCCCGCCGAGTTCCAGCCGGTAGCCGGCCAGCCAGCGCTCGATCAGGGCCGGGACGACCTCGACGTGGAACTGCAGGGCCAGCACCGTGGTGCCGATGGAAAACGCCTGGTTCAGCGTCATGCCGGTGGAAGCGAGGCGCACCGCCCCGTCCGGCAGGTCGAAGGTATCGCCATGCCAGTGCAGCACGTCGACACCATCGATCGCGGCGAGGGGCGAGGCATGGCCGGCCGTGGTCAGGGTGACCGGCGCCCAGCCGATTTCCTTGTCGCGTCCGGGATAGACCGCGGCACCCGCCGCGGCGGCCAGGATCTGGGCACCGAGACAGATGCCGAGCAAGGCCTTGCCGCTGTCGAGGCGACGGCGGACGAAGGCGACCTCGTCGCGCAGGTAGGGGAAAAGATCGTCCTCATAGACGCCGAGCGGCCCGCCCAGCACGATGACGATATCGTCGGCCCCGGCGTCGAGCGCGGTCAGGTCGTCGATCCCGGGTTCGACATAGCGGATCTCGAAACCAGCTTCCAGCAGCACGGTTTCGATCAGGCCAAGATCCTCGAAGGCGACATGGCGCAGCGCGAGACAAGTTCGAGACATGGGTCCTCCTTGCTTGTCCGTTCACTGTTGTTTTGACGCGCCGCAGCGTGCCGGGTCAAGTCGTCATTGCCGAAATGGGAACAAGCGACATGCAAGAGGCGCAATGGTGGCCGTCCGTCCCGACTGATACGAAGGCGCATGGCGCCCATCGATTTTGCTCTCGTCCTGCTCGTGAACCTGATCTGGGGGTTCAATTTCGTCGCCGCCAAGGTCGGGGTGAGCGAGCTTCCGCCCATGCTGCTGACCGGCATCCGCTTCTGCGCCATCGGCCTCGTGCTGGCGCCGCTGATCTCCCGGGTGCCGCGCGATCAGATCAAGCCGGTGCTGTGGGTCGCGCTGACCGCGGGCCTGTGCCATTTCGGCCTGCTGTTCATCGGCATCGGCCTCGTCGGCGACGTCTCGTCGGCGGCGGTGGCGATCCAGCTGAACATTCCCTTCGTCACCATCCTCAGCGTGGTCATCCTGAAGGAGACGATCCGCTGGCGCCGCATCGTCGGCATCGTCATCGCCTTCGCCGGCGTCTTCGTCATCGGCTTCGATCCCCGGGTCTTTTCCTATCTCGACGGGCTTCTGCTCTGCGTCGCCGCCGCCTTCTCGATGGCGGTCGCCATGATCATCATGCGGCAGATGCGGGGCGTCGGCGTCTTCACCCTGCAGGCCTGGATGGGCCTCGTCACCGGGCCCAGCATGTTGCTGTTCTCGGCCCTGTTCGAGACCGGGCAGGGCACGGCGGTCGCCAATGCCTCGCTGCTGGCCTGGGCCGCGGTCGCCTATACCGCCTTCGGCTCGTCGCTGATCGCCCATGCCGCCAATTTCCGCCTGTTGCAGCGCTATCCGGTCACGACGACGGCGCCGCTCATGCTGCTGTCGCCGGTGCTTGGTATCGTTTTCGGGGTAATGCTGCTTGGCGATGCCCTGACCTGGCGTATGATCGGTGGCAGTCTCATGACGCTGGCCGGCGTTGGCATCATCATGCTGCGCGAGCGGAAAATCGTGGGAGTGGCGCCATGAATCGCGTGATGGACCGCCCGTCACCCAATCGCGACAGCCGGAACGGCGTCGCCGTTTCGATCCTGATGATCCATTATACCGGCATGAAAACCGGGGCCGAGGCCCTGGCCCGCCTGTGCGATCCCGAGGCGAAGGTCTCCAGCCATTACCTGGTCGAGGAGGATGGCGATGTCTTCCGCCTGGTGCCCGAGGAGCTTCGCGCCTGGCACGCGGGGCAGGGCAGCTGGCATGGCATCGACAATATCAACGCCCATTCGATCGGCATCGAACTGGTCAACCCGGGTCACGAGTGGGGCTATCGCCATTTTCCGCTGCCGCAGATGAAGGCCCTGGCCAGTCTGTCCCGCGCGATCATCAACCGCTGGGACATCGACGCCTTCAATGTCATCGGCCATTCCGATGGCGCGCCGCTGCGAAAGACCGATCCCGGCGAATTGTTCGACTGGCCCTATCTGGCCGGCCGGGGTGTCGGTTTCTGGATCGAGGGCGGCGACCCGGTGACGGGCGGCCGGCTCGGCCCCGGGGAATCGGGCGTCATGGTCGAGGCGCTGCAGGCCGACCTTGCCGCCTTTGGCTATGGTCTTCATGTGCACGGCCGCTACGACGCCGAAACACGGGCGGTGGTCGCCGCTTTCCAGCGCCACTGGCGTCCCGCCGTGGTCGATGGCGTCGCCGATGAGGACACCCGTGGCCGGCTCGCCCGGCTCTTGCGTATCCGGGCCGAAACCGTTAGGCCTTGAGCCGTCAGATGGCCGGGTGACCGCCGCCGCGTTTAGCGGGGGAGGAAAGTCCGGGCTCCACGGAGACAGGGTGCCGGGTAACGCCCGGCGAAGGCGACTTCAGGGACAGTGCCACAGAGAGCAGACCGCCGGAACGCCGGATGAAAATCCGGCCGGCCGGTAAGGGTGAAAGGGTGCGGTAAGAGCGCACCGCGCTGACGGTAACGCCAGCGGCATGGTAAACCCCACCCGGAGCAAAACCAAATAGGGGCGACATGCGGGCGCAAGTCCGCGGGATCTGTTTCCGGTCCGTCGCCCGGGTCGGTTGCTCGAGACGGCCGGCAACGGCCGTCCTAGAGGAATGGTCACCCGTCGCGGGCAACCGCGGCGACAGAACCCGGCTTACAGGCCATCTGACATTGCTTCCCCTGAGGATCGGCCCCCAAAATGAACAGCCCCGGACGGCGGGGTAACCGTCCAGGGCTGCGGGGCGCGCCACCCGGGGGAGTCAGGCGGCGCGATCGACCTCGATATTCCGGGCCTGTGCCCGTGCGGGCTTCGGCGCGGCGATCATTCCGGCGTTCCGGGCCGTGGACATTCCGGGCAGCGCCTCACCGAGACCCGGGTCCATGGGCATCCTGTTGAACTGCCGGTCGACCTCCTGCCGCAGGGCATCAAAATCTCTTGGTCGTGTCCCTTGTAGGACGGTGGCCGCGTCCCCTCCTTGAGGCGGATCAATTCCGCGAAAAAACACATGGAAATCGGCAGGCGGGCGCCTAGATTCCCTCTCATGGAACGGCACCTCGGCAGATCCTCGCGGATGGCGGCGGCTTTCATGGCCGCGCTCTTCTGGCTTCTCGCCCTCCCGGCGGGGATCGTGAGCCTGCCTGCGCCCTCGGCTTCGGCGGCATTGGCCACGGCCGCGCCTTGCCCCGACCACGCGGGCGGCGAGCCCACCAGGGCGCCGGCCAATCCGGGCTGCTGCACCGGGGCCGCCTGCGCGCTTCATTG
>NZ_JBAQRT010000248.1:0-10197 GCF_049306435.1 Zavarzinia sp. | reverse complement strand
GCCGGTGGACAGGCCGGCGGACATGGCGTCGGTCCCGCCGCCGCCGCCCGTCGATGCCCGGGAACAGCCCTACGACAGCCGGCCGGCCTGGCAGCGCTTCGCCATGGCGCCGCCCGCCCAACTGGGCAAGAAGCCGGTCATCGCCGTCGTCATCGACGATGTCGGCGTGACCAGGCGCGAGCTGGACGCGCTGCTGGCGCTCGATGCCGGTGTCACCTTCTCGATCATGGGCTATGCCGACAACATGGCCGAGTTCGCCCGCCGGGCGCGGGCCGGGGGCCATGAACTGCTGGTCCATGTCCCGATGCAACCGGAGGGTGATGCCGACCCGGGGCCGAAGGCGCTGACGGTCGGCCTGTCGCCGGCCGAGATCCGGGCGCGCCTGCGCTGGCACCTCGACCGGCACGAGGGCTTCGTCGGCATCAACAACCACATGGGCAGCCGCTTCTCGGCCGATGCCGCCGGCATGGCGGTGGTCGCCGCCGAGCTGAAGGCGAGGGGGCTGCTGTTCCTCGATTCGCGCACCGCCGCCGCCAGCGTCGGCGAGGCCAAGGCGAAGGAGGCGGGCCTGCCCACGGCATCCCGCGATGTCTTCCTGGATAACGAGATCGGCGCCAATGCGATCGAGGCCCAGCTGGTGCTGGCCGAGCGGCGGGCGCGGGACAAGGGCACGGCGATCGCCATCGGTCATCCGCATGAAGCGACGATCGAGGCTCTCGCCCGCTTCATCCCGCAGGCCCAGGCCCGCGGGATCGTCTTCGTGCCGGTCTCGACGGTGATCGCTCGCCGTTCCGGCTTCGACGTGCCGACAGCGGCGGCGTCCGGGGCCGCCGCCGGGACTACTGCCGGTCCCGGGAAGCGAAGCGAATTGCCTCCTCGGCCGCGCGGATGACGGCGCGCGCCTTGTTGCAGCTTTCCTGGTATTCGGCTTCCGGATCGCTGTCGAGGACGACGCCGCCGCCGGCCTGAACCACCAGCGTGCCGTCCTTCACGACCGCCGTGCGGAGGGCAATGCAGGTATCCATCGAGCCGTTGGCCGAGAAATAGCCGACGCCGCCAGCATAGAGATTGCGCTTCTCGGGCTCCAGCTCGTCGATGATCTCCATCGCCCGGACCTTGGGCGCGCCCGAGACCGTGCCCGCCGGGAAACCGGCCAGCAGGGCATCGACGGCATCGTGTTTCGGCTCGATCTCGCCCTCGACATTCGAGACGATGTGCATCACGTGGCTGTAACGCTCGATCACATTGCGCTGGGTGACCTTCACCGTGCCGATCCTGGCGACACGGCCGACATCGTTACGGCCGAGGTCGAGCAGCATCAGATGCTCGGCCAGTTCCTTGGGATCGTTCAGCAGATCCTTCTCGAGGGCGATATCCGCATCCTCGGTGATGCCGCGCGGGCGGGTGCCGGCGATCGGCCGCACGGTCACCTTCTCGTCGCGCAGGCGGACGAGGATTTCCGGGCTGGAGCCGACGATCGAGAAACCGTCGAGATCGAGATAGAACATGAAGGGCGACGGATTCAGCCGCCGCAGCGAGCGATAGAGCGCGATCGGCGGCAGGGTGAAGGGCAGGCGGAAACGCTGGCTCGGCACCACCTGGAAGATGTCGCCGGCGGCGATGTATTCCTTCGCCCTGGCGACCATGGCGTGATAGTCGCCCCGGCTCATGTTCGACTGCGGCTGGGTGATCTTGTGCCGGATCGCGGCGTCGCTGCGGGTCACCGGCAGGTCGCGCTCGAAATCGGCGACCGTGTCGGCGATCCGCTCGGCCGCCCGGTTATAGGCGGCGCGGGCATCGACCCCGGATTCGATCCAGACCGGCGAGACGACGGTGACGACATCCTTCACCGAATCGAAGATCGCCATGATCGACGGCCGGATGAACAGCGCGTCGGGAATGCCGAGATTGTCCGGATTGTCCGAGGGCACCTTGGTCTCGACCAGGCGCACCATCTCGTAGCCGAAATAGCCGTAGAGACCGGAGGCCATGGGCGGCAGCTCGTGCGGCAGGTCGATGCGCGATTCGGCGATCAGGGCGCGCAGCGAAGACAGCGTGTCGCCCGGACAGGGGCGGAACTTGTGGCGGTCGGCGCGGGCGATGCGGTTGATTTCCGCCTGATTGCCCCGCGCGCGCCAGATGATGTCGGGCTTCAGGCCGATGATCGAATAGCGGGCGCGGGTGGCGCCGCCCTCGACCGATTCGAACAGGAAACGGTAAGGCTCCCCGTCCGTCAGCTTCAGCATGGCCGAGACCGGCGTTTCCAGATCGGCGACCAGCGTCGTCCAGACGACCTGCGGCTTGCCCTGCTCGTAGGTGTCGCGGAACGTGTCGAAATCGGGCTGGATCGTCATGGCGTGGTCTGGGGCTGGCCGAGCAGGCTGTTGAAGACGTTTTCATGGACGGAGACGCCATAGCGCCGCCGCAGGTCGGATTCGAAGACGGCGGCGAGATCACCGGCGAAATCGGGCTTCAGCTTGTCGGCGACGGCCTTCACGCCATCGGCATCGGCCGCGGGGTCGGCGGTCTCGATCGCGCGGACGGAACCGACGAGGATATCCTCGCCGTTGATCGCCGGTGCGCTCGCCGCCTTGCCCTCTGGCTTGCCGAACAGGCTCTTCACCAGATCGGGCGGCAGGGCGTTGAAGATCGGATCATTGCCGCGAAGGCCGGGGCCGGCGGTGCCGGTGGTGGTGCCGACGCTGGTCGCCGCTTCCTCGATCGGCTTGCCGGCGTCGATGGCCGCGACCAGGGCCTCGGCCAGGGCTTTCTGGCGCCTCTCGCGCTCCTCGGCCTGCCAGGAGGTGATCACCTCGGCCTTGACGGTGTCGAGCGACTTGAGCGCGGCCGGCGTCACCGCGTCGATGCGGGAGACGACATAGCCGCCGGTCGTCGTGTCGATCATCTCGCCGTCACGGCCGGTTTCGGCGAGGAACAGGCCGGGCACGAGACCATCGGCCGGCGGCAGGGCCACGGGCTTGCCGGTCGCGTCCATGCCCTTGGCATCGATGGCGGCGATCTTGATCACCGGCAGGTTCAGGCTCTGACCCGCCTCCTCGAGGGTGGCGCCGCCCGCGAGGGCATCCTGCAGCGACGTGCCGATGCCGGTGACCTGGCCGGTCGCCTCCTCGAGGGCGAGGGCATCGCGCAGCTTGTCGTGCACCTCGGCCAGCGGGGTGACCGCGGCGGCATTCACTTTCTCGATCCTGAACACATGCCAGCCCAGCGGCGTTTCCACCGGGCC
Source organism: Zavarzinia sp. (assembly GCF_049306435.1). Taxonomy (NCBI): domain Bacteria; kingdom Pseudomonadati; phylum Pseudomonadota; class Alphaproteobacteria; order Rhodospirillales; family Zavarziniaceae; genus Zavarzinia; species Zavarzinia sp. The sequence continues at coordinate 6,953 of NZ_JBAQRT010000248.1, read as the reverse complement.
GCCAAAGCTGCCATCGGCGGCGGCGAAGACGGCATCGCCGAGCGGGGTGGGCAGGTCGCCCTTCTTCACGGCGCCCAGCCTGGTGTCCGCCTCCTCGGTGCCGGCCGCTTCCCTGGCCACGGCCGCGAAGGCATCGCCCTTGTTCAGCCGCGTGAGGGCGGCCTCGGCGGCCTCCCGGGTCGGCAGCACGATCTGGGCGACTTCGCGGGTTTCTTCCGTGCCGAACTCGGCCAGGCGCTCCTCATAGGCTTCGGCGATGGCCTGTTCCGTCGGCTGCATCGTCCTGGCGACTTCGGCCGGATCGATCGACAGCAGGGTGACGGCGCGATATTCCGGCGCGGTGAAGCGGGCGGGATTGGCTTGGTAATAGGCTTCGATCGTCGCCGCGTCCGGCACCGGGATCTCGCCCGCGGCCTTGGGGGTAACGGCGAAATAATCGATCGAGCGGCGCTCGTTGCGATAGCGGTAAAGCGTCCCGGCGACGCTGTCCGGGGTGCGGGCGCCGCCGATGGCGGGACCAAAGAGCTGGGCCCGCAGCATTTCGCGGCCGATCTGGTCGGTCAGCATGGCTTCGGTCATGCCGGCCTGGCGCAGCACCTGGCCGAATCGCGCCGGGTCGAACCGCCCCGAGAAATCCTGGAAGGCGGGAATGGCCGCAATTTCCCTGGCGATCAGGCTTTTGGGGGCGCGCAGGTCGAATTGCCGCGCGGCTTCCGAGACAGTCGCGTCCGAGATCAGTTGGGACAGGACGGCCCCCTGGACATTGAAGGCCATGGCCTGTTCCCGGGTGAAACTGCCGCCGAACTGGCTCTGCAGCTGGCGCACTTCCCGGTCGAAGGCGATCTGGAAGTCCTGGGCGGGGATCTCCGTGCCCCCCACTTCGGCCACGGTCGAGTCTCGCCCGGAGCTGAACAGGCCATTGCCCTGCCAGATACCGATGCCGAAGCTGACCATGAGAATGCCGAGGAAGACGCGGACGACCCAGGTCGACGCGCCCTTTCGTAGGGACTGGAGCATGATAAACCGTGTTCCTTCAGGCGGCCCGCCTGACCTGCGGGCGGCGCATGATAGGGGCGGGGCTTGACGGTCGCAAGTTTTGGCGGCTGCCTGTCGGAACTTCGGGCGGGGATTCGGCCATGCGCTTTCTGATTACCGGTACGGCCGGCTTTATCGGCTTCCATCTGGCCAAGCGCCTGCTCGACGACGGGCACGAGGTATTCGGCCTCGACGGCATGACGCCCTATTACGATCCGCGCCTGAAGGATGGCCGGAACGCGGTGCTTTTCGAATCGCCCCGTTACCATTTCGAGCGAATGATGCTGGAGGACGGGGCGCGACTCCTCGACTATGCCCGGCAGGCGGCGCCCGACGTCATCTTCCATCTCGCCGCCCAGGCGGGGGTGCGCTACAGCCTCGAGAACCCGCGGGCCTATGTCGACAGCAACCTGGTCGGCACCTTCAACGTGATGGAGGCGGCGCGCGAGATGAAGCCCCGCCACTTCATCATGGCTTCGACCAGTTCGGCCTATGGCGGCAACCGCGAGATGCCGTTCCGCGAAACCCATCTGACCGATCATCCGCTGACGCTCTATGCCGCCACAAAGAAGGCGACGGAGCTGATGGCGCATTCCTATGCCCATCTGTGGCGGATCCCCACGACGGCCCTGCGCTTCTTCACCGTCTATGGCCCCTGGGGCCGGCCGGACATGGCGCTGTTCAAATTCGTCGACGGCATCCTGAACGACCGGCCGATCGATATTTACGGCGAAGGCCGCATGTCGCGCGACTTCACCTATGTCGGCGATCTGGTCGAGGCCATGGTGCGTCTCGTGCCCTGCGTCCCACCGGCCGACGGCAGGGTGGTCAGCGACGATGATTCCCTCAGCCCCGTCGCGCCGTTCCGCGTCGTCAACATCGGCGGCGGCCAGCCCGTGCCCCTGATGGATTTCGTCGAGGCGATCGAGACGGCGGTCGGCAAGCCGGCGATCCGCAACATGCTGCCGATGCAGAAGGGCGATGTGACCGACACATTCGCCGCCGCCGACCTCCTGCTCGCGCTGACCGGCTACAAGCCAGCGACGCCGGTGGCGGAAGGGGTGGCGGCCTTCGTGTCCTGGTATCGCTGGTATCACGGGAATCGCTGATCCGGCCATTCCGCCGCTGACGCCAGGACACCCGCCGGATTAGGATGGAGCGCGGGTGGTGGGACCCGGTTGCGAGCGGGAGGGGCGAATGCGTTTAGCGGTTCTGGGGTTGTTGGCGGCATCCTTTGTTCTTGGCGGCGGCGCGCGCGCCGAAACCAAGCTGGACGACATCATTTCGGCGGTGAATGCCGGGCAGGCCGAATTGGACAAGGTCGACGCCCTGCTGGCGGACCCCAATCGCAACAAGCGCATCGCCGCCATGACCCTGCTGCTCAAGTCGGACAATCCGAGCTTCGTCGCCCGGGCCAAGGAAATCGGCCTGACCAGCGCCGACACCGAAATGCAGGCGGCGGCCCTCGGCGCGATCTTCGACGCGGGCGGCCCTTTCAAGATGATCTTCGATCTTTCAAAGAGCGACGACGAGAAGAATGGTGTCAAGAGATGGCTGGGCGGCGAAGGCAGCTGGGACGAGGGCAGCCAGCGGGCGCTCTATGTCTTCAAGACCAATCCCTATGATCCCAAGAAGAAATGTTGGTCACCCACGGTCGCGGCAAGCGACTGCGTCTTCACCATCGTCGGGCGGACGATCGCCTTCGGTCCCTGGTCCTACGGGGTCGGCTCGTTCGAGCTGAACGGCGAAGGCAAGCTCGTCGGGACGTTCCGATATGCCAACGGCGACAATGTGCCGGTCGCCGTTGAAATCCCGCTGATGGAATGAGGGCGGGGCGCGAGCCCCTCACTCGATCGACAGGCAATCGATCTGGGTCGGCAAGGCGTCGTCCCAGGTCGAGGTGATCGACAGTTTCAGGCGCCGCGCCCGGGGCCGGCTGCCATTGACGACGGCGCCGTCGCCGAAGGGGGTGACATCCACCTGGCCGAAGGGTAGCCAGCGGTCGCGCAGCGTCGGCGCGAAATCGAAACTGGCCCGGATCGTCTTCGGGGCGATGGCCTCTCCCTCCGCCGGGCGGCTGGCGAGGCGCAGGGCACCGACCGGCACCGGCGCCCCCCCGGCCAGTTCGACGATGAGTTCGACCGGCCCGGGCGAGAACCGCACGGGCCGGCCATGGAGCAGGTTGCTGCAGGCATAGTCGGCGGACACAGGCTCGCGGCTGCAGGTGATGCCGGCGACCCTGGATGACAAGGCGGGGCCGCAGGTGCCGTTGTCGGCCGCGATTTCGGGTGTCGGCGCTGGCGTCGCGGCTTCCGAATCCAGCAGGCGGTCGAGCTTTTCGCGGATCGCGTCGATGCGGATGAAGCTGGCCTCGCTGGTGTCGGCCGAGGTCACCGCCATGCCGATGATGACGCCCTTCATGCGAAGGACAGCGCCGCTGGTGCCCTTGAAGATCTGGTCCCGCGCGCCGGTGACACTCGCGGTCAGCAGGTCGAGATCGCGCGAGACGATCCGCATGGCGCGGTTCTCGGCCAGACCCGAAGCGGCGATGAAGGTCAGCACCGCCTCGTCCGACTGATCGAGCAAGGCGTCGGTCCGGGCCGGAAGATCCTGCCAGCGCTCGGCGCAGCGGTTGCCCAGCCCGGCCGAGACGAGACCGATCGACAGATCCATCCCCGGCGCGAAGGAGCGGAAAATCCGCGCGTCCCCGGTCAGGGCGGGCGAGGCGGTGGCGATGGTCACCGCGCGGCTGCGGCCATGCACATGCTGCGGCAGGATCAGATAGCAATGGCCACGATGGCTGAAGATCAGCCCCTGGCCTTCCCCCTGGTTCACCGCGACGGATTCAGCCCATGCCGGGCTGGCCAGCGGAAAGGCCAGGGCGAAGAGGGCAAGCAGAAGCCTAACGCTGTTTCGAAGGGCGGACATGTGTGCGACAGTTGCGAAGCGGAAACACAAGTTGATAGCAGCGCGTAAGGGCGCACAAGGGCTGAGATGACGTCTTTCGCGTCGTGGACATCGATCCTCTTCGGTCTTGCCTTGTCCGGGGCACCGGCCCTCGCGGATGATGCCATTCGCGCCGAGGGACCGCTGGCGGAAACCCTGATCGCCAAGGCGGAGATTTCGCGCGTGCTGGTGGCCGGTTTCCAGTCCATCGGCGCGGCCCCGCCCGAGCGTCCGGCCCTGTGGGCGGCGGTGCCCGCCACCTGGCGTGGCAAGTCGCTGTGCCTGCGCCTGCTGTCCGCCGATGGCACCTATACCGCCCAGCAGAGCTTCGCCGTTCCGCCGGACTGGGGTGGCGGGGTCTCTCCCCTCGATTTCGCGACCGCTTTCGCCGATCGGCTGGAGGCGCTGAAGGCCGATGAAATGGCGGTTCGCGTCTCCCTCGGCGATTGTTCGGCGGGTGATGCGGTCTATGCGCTGGGCAGCTGGAACAGCGATCGTCAATCGGGGCCGGCGGACGGCGTCCTCCTGCTCAATTCCATGCGCGCGAGCGAGGTCTATCTGATCGAGAAGGGCAGCGGCCGTGAATTGTCCTGCACGGTGAAGACCGCCGATGCCTCGACCAGTTTCGACACGCTGTGCCTCATTCCGGCTCCGCTTCTCAGCGGCGAGGGCCGCCTGACCTTCGAGGTGAACAGTATTCGCCGGGGCACTTTCGATCCGGTCACCCTCCTGTCGATCGAGAAGGGCCTGCCTTGAGCGCAGCGGGGCGGCGTTTGATCGCCATGCTGGTCGCCCTTCGCCCGGCCTGGCGCTATCTGTCCGTCGCTCTGGGACTGCTTGCCGCCGCGATCCTCGTCATCGTCATGCTGGGCAACGACCGGCGGTCCTTCGCCCTTCAGGTGCAGACCCATGGCATGACCATCGAATTCCTCGGCGCCCTGGCGCGGCCCTGGCCGCTGGACGAGGCGATCCTGTGCCTGCGCCGGCCGCGGCAATCCGGTGCGGCCGAGCCGGGTTCCGACCAGGCTTTTTGCGATTCGCGTCTTTATGACGAGAAGCGCCTGACCTCGGCCATCGTCGAATGGCCGGACGGCGTCGCCATCGGCATCACCCATCTTGCCGGTGGCCCCGGCATGGAAATCGACATCCTGCCCCGGGTGGACGGCGGGGAGGCGACCCGGTTGCGGATCGAGGGGGTGGAGGTGCCGGTTCATTCGCGTCTGGTCATTCCGGCCGACAGCTGGGATGTCATCGGCGAAATCCCGTTCAGCGGCCTCATCACCTTGGGCGGCGCGGTCGAGAGTTCCGTCGGCGATCATCTGATCGCCGGACGTTTCGAGGCGCGCGAGGCGCCCGCTTTCCGCCGCTCGCCCGTCGCCGTCACCGAAGGAACATTCTTCACCGGCGATGTCGTTCGATTGTCCGGCCCGGGGCGGCTCGACCGCGTCACGACCGGCTTCATGACACCGACCCATGGCGACGAGAAGGGCAATGGCTTCGAGGTCATCGCCTATTCCGGGCTTGGCGACAGCGCGCTGGAAATCGCGCGGCCTGGTGTCGCGCCTTCCATCATCCGCCCGAGCTGGTCGGACCGGGCCCTGCATGATCCCGTGGTGCTCGGCGCGACGGCCTTGCTGGCCTTCCTGCTGGCGTCGGTCGAAGTGTTCAGGGGTATCGCCGGCCTGTGGCATTGGTGCCGCAGGCTCTGAGGGCTTTCGGAATCCGCCACACTTTGCTAGAGGGACGCGGTCCCGAAACTTTCGCGCAGGAATATCGCCATGGCCCGTCGTCCCTTCGTTGCCGGCAACTGGAAGATGAACGGGCTGATCGCCTCCCTGTCCGAACTGGAGGCGATCGCCGGCAAGGCGGGCGCGGTCGTGGGGCGGGTCGATGTCGCGATCTGCCCGCCGGCGACCCTGGTGGCGCCCGCGGTCGCCCAGGTCGCGGGCTCGGTCCTGCTGATCGGCGGACAGGATTGCCACGGCAAGGCCAGCGGCGCCCATACCGGCGACATCGCCGCCGAGAGCCTGAAGGACGTGGGCGCGGCCTGCGTCATCGTCGGCCATAGCGAGCGCCGGACCGACCACGCCGAAAGCGATGCGACGGTGAACGCCAAGGCGCAGGCCGCCTGGCGCGCCGGGCTGATCGCCATCATCTGCGTCGGCGAGACCGAGGCGGAGCGGGACGACGGCCGCACCCTCGACGTCATCGGCCGCCAGCTGGCCGGCTCGATCCCCGAGGCGGCGACGGCGGTCAACACGGTCGTCGCCTATGAGCCGGTCTGGGCCATCGGCACCGGCCGCACCCCGACCAACGAGGAAATCGTCGAGGTCCACGGCTTCATGCGGAAAGCCCTGGCGGCCCGTTTCGGCAGCGCGGTCGCGGGCGGCATCCGTCTTCTCTACGGCGGCTCGGTGAAGCCGTCCAATGCCGATGTCATCCTGAAACTCGCGGATGTCGACGGCGCGCTGGTGGGCGGTGCCAGCCTGAAGGCCATTGATTTCCTGCCGATCATCGACGCGGCCGTCTGATCCCGGCGGGGGCCATGAGCGCCGTGCAGGGGAGCGCGGCGCCGCGGAACTGGCAATGACCGTCGCAAACGTGTAAGAGACGCGGTCATCGAAGGGCGCCTTGTCGCCCCACCTTCATCCAATCGGAAGCGACATGGACTATCTTCTCGTCCTGCACCTCATTTTGGCCGTCGCCCTGATCGGCGTCGTCCTCGTCCAGAAGTCCGAGGGCGGCGCTCTCGGCATCGGCGGCAGCGGCGGCGGCTTCATGTCGGCCCGCGGCGCGGCCAACTTCCTGACGCGGGCGACGGCGATTCTGGCCGGCCTTTTCATGCTGACCTCGCTCGGCCTCAGCGTGCTCGCCAATGGTCACGGCAGCTCGTCGATCGTCGATCAGATTCAGCAGCAGCAGTCGCCGGTCCTGGTGCCGAGCGACGTGCCGGCGGCCCCCGTGGTCCCGGC
>NZ_JBAQRT010000247.1:0-8561 GCF_049306435.1 Zavarzinia sp. | reverse complement strand
CTGATGGGGCTTGAGCGCGCCCGCCGCCCGCAATCTGTAACAACGGACGATCCGCTGCCCGACCTGGTCGGGCGGGAAGGGGAGTGACCATGCTGATCGACAATTGGCGGCGCACCTGGTGGCGCCTATGGTCGGTGCGCCTTGCCGCCGCCGGCACCGCCCTCACCAGCGTGCTGACGCTCTGGCCCGATTCCGCGCTGCAACTCTGGCAGATGATGCCGGACGAGATCCGCGCCCTGATCCCCGAACGGGCCATGACGATGCTGGGCGTCGTCGTCTTCGCGGCCTCGATCGCCGCGCGCCTGATCAAGCAAAAGGGGCTGCATGATGACCCGCAAGCGTAAGGCCCTCGCGGGCCTCACCGGTGCCGCCGCCGCCGCGATCCTGTTCGCGATCGTGCCGCTGTTCGAGGGTACGATTCTGCGGGGCTATCTCGATCCGGTCGGCATCCCGACGAAATGCATGGGCGACACGACCGACGTCGAGGTCGGCCGGCATTACACCGAGGCGGAATGCCGGGCCTCGCTCGAGGAAGAGCTGATCGCCCATGCCGAGCCGGTACTGGCCTGTGTACCGCAGCTCGCCGGCCGGACCTATCAACTCGCCGCATCGGTCAGCTTCGCCTACAACATCGGGACGGCCGCCTTCTGCGCCTCGACGGCGGCGCGGCGCTTCCGGACCGGTGACTGGCGGGGCGGGTGCAGGGCTTTCAACGAGGCCGATTCCGGCCGGACGCAGTGGGTAACCGCGCGCGGCCGCATCCTGCCCGGTCTCGTCAAGCGGCGGGCAGCCGAACGGGCGCTGTGTGAGACGGGGCTTGTACCGTGAGCGCGCCTGTAAAGGCTATCCTCGTCGACGATCTTGATAAGAACCGAACCCCTGGCGCCTTCGAGTTGGTGCGGGAAGGCGGGAAGGTGAGGGGCATGATTTATGTCTGCCCATGCGGCTGTGGCTCTGATGGATATATCGCGTTCCGCCCAGCGCCAAGTCCGTCTTGGGATTGGGACGGCAATGCCGCCCATCCGACCCTTACGCCCAGCGTCCACCGCGTGACCATGCGGACGGGTGATGAGGCCAAAACGCACTGGCATGGCTGGTTGCGCGCCGGGGAGTGGGTGTCATGCTGACCTGGCTGTCATCTCTTCTTCTCGATCATCTCGACTGGCTGCCCGCCCTGGTCCCCGGCGCTGGCGCGATCTGGGCAGCCCTGCGCGGCTCATGGCGCTGGGCACTGGCCTGCGCCGGCATCATCGCTGCGGCCGTCATCTGGATCTGGATCAGTGGCCTTCGCCATGATCTCGCCCTGTCCGAGATCGCCGCGGCCGATGCCCGCAAGGCGCAGGCGCTGACCGCCGCCGCCCTGTCCCGGCTCCAAGCTGATCAGGCCGCGGCCCAAGCCGCCCTCGAAACCGTCGAACGCGCCCGCCGGGAGGCGGAATCCCATGCCGATGCCCTCCGCCGCCGCATCGCGGCCGCTCCCCGCTCTCGTGCTTGCATCGATAGCCCTGCTGTGCGGGGCCTGCTCGACGACCTCCGCGCCGCCGGCGCCGCAGGTGATCACCCCTGAAATCCCGGCAAGCCTGCTGACTTGCTCGCCCGAGCCGTCGCCGCCGGCCGCCGATGTCGACGACACGGGACTTGCGCTCTGGATCGTGGAACTGCGTCGGGCCGGGCAGGACTGCCGGGGCCGGCTCTCGGGGATCAGGGGGTGGGCGGACCAAATGAGACGGCCCGGCTTTTGATGGCCGGGCCTTTGGTCCCCGCGTGAGCGGGGGATACGGGGACGGCGGTGGAGCGGCGGCCCGGCGGCTAGGCCGAGTTACCCCTGCGCCAGAAGGGCTACGGCCTCTTTTACGAGTTTGCCCGCGCTATGAGGGCCTGGGTTGGCATCCAGCCACTCGATGCGCAAGACCTCGCCGCGCTCGGTCATGGTCAGAAGAAACCTGGGTGCCTTGAGGTGGACCGCGGCCGGCCTCCCCTGGTCCGACCGTCCGATCACCCAGCGATCTTTGCTCTCAATGTCCCTCCGAATCCAGTCGACGATTTCGTCGGGGGCAATTCGCTCACCGCTGGCGTAGCGCTTGACCGTCTTTTCCGCATGGATTCCGGTCAGCAATCCCGCGCCCCGAAGGGCGCGGGCGAGCGAGTGGAGGGGCTCTTTGCCGCCCCATTTATGGGCGATTTCGCGGAACTCTGCCGCGCGGTGCTCGAATTCACCGGGGGGGATGTTCGATGCAGCCATCAAGCGGCCTCCTTCCAATGATCGCAGGTTTGATTAAGGATGGCGACGCTGCACCTTCCGGCAAGTAGCCGGAACGGGAACCGGCGGCCCCCCTTGCCGTAGTAATATATATGCTCCGCTTGCTCGCCAAGCCGCCAGCGCTTGCCGCTGATGGACCCGCAGTTGAGCTTCCTCGACCCGTCGTTGCCTTCGGATTCAGCCCAGTGATCTGAGATCCTGATGACGTGCCCGGCGGCGCGAAAATACAGGCTGAGCCCCCTCGATTTCAGGCGCTGCCTGGAACTGGCGGAGATGTAGTCGAGCGTGTAGCTCTGCCCCTCGACTTCGACCGTCTTGCCCAGATTTCGGCGCGATGCAAATTCGGCAAGCCGCTGCGCGATTTCGCGGGGGATCGGGGAGAAAATTGCTTCGCTCATGGTCTGGCCTCCTGCCTTTAGCCGGGGCCTGGCCCCTTGCTTCCGGTCCAGTATATGGGGGCCGGCTTGCTATTGCAAGGGGCTTGGGGATATCCAGAGGGACCAGATGAAACTCGGGCTTGCCTCTGATGCCGCGTAGTGACAGGATGATGGCGCGCGAAGGTCTCCCAGTCACCGACCGCGCCAAGGGGATCGGTCCAGCCGGTCCCCTTATTGCTTTTGGGGCCGAGGCGCCATGCTTTTCGTTTTTCTGGTGGCCGATAAGCCATTGATATTCAATGGTCAGAAATTTGGATGTTTTTCCAATAACGTATTGATTTCTATTGAAAATATTCAGCTTCCCAAGCTGAGTGTCGTGGGTTCGATTCCCATCGCCCGCTCCATCCCCTTCCCCATGGATCGTTCGATTCTGTCCTCCGTCCGGGGGCTTGCGATTCGCTTCGCCGGCCTTCCGGCGCAGCCCCGTTTCGGCCACGGGGGGTGCCGCTCGCTGGCCATACTCACCCCATCTTCCGATCAGTATAGGCTGCCTGGAAGTATCGCGGGGCCGTTCTGATACCCAAATTGAGTACCTGCGTTTATTATTGCCGATGAAAATTTATGTGAGGCCATTTCGGGGCGAATAGGCGAAAAATCCCTCTCGATTTACTGATTTAACACTGGCCCATCTCTAATCCCGCAATACCATCCCCCTCAAAGTCGGATGCAGGTCTTGGCGTGGCGGGTGGCTGTCGCCTTGGCCTTGCGCCGACTCTTTGCCTTGAGGGGAACGAGACTATGGCGACGATCATCGGCACCAATGGCAATGACAACGGGATCGACAATCCGACGCTCGACGGCGGGATCGAGGACGATCTGATCCAGGGCCTTGCCGGCAATGACACGCTGAACGGCAGCGATGGCAACGACACGCTGGAAGGCGGCGCCGACAACGACGTGCTGAACGGCGACAATGGCTCGGATGTCCTGCGGGGCGGCGCGGGCAGCGATGCCCTGAACGGCGGCCTCGGCAACGACACGGTTTCCTATATCGATTCCGGGGCCGGCGTTACCGTCACCATCGGCGCTTCCTCGACGGCCAGTGGCGGCGATGCCGATGGCGACACCCTCTCCTCGATCGAATCCGCCATCGGTTCGGCCTATGCCGATGTCCTGACGTCGAATAGTGGTGCCTCCATCCTCGAAGGCGCGGGCGGGGCGGATATCATCTCGGGCAATGGCGTGGCGAAGGCGTCCTACAGCCTGTCCGATGCCGGGGTCACCGTCGCGCTCGACGCCGATGGCGATGGCACGGGCAATGGCGGCGATGCGGAGGGCGACACGCTGACCGGAATCATCGGGCTGATCGGTTCTGCCCATGGCGATACGCTGTCGATGGTGGCTTCGGTCGATCGGACTCTTTCGGGCGGTGGCGGCGACGACTTCCTGACGTCGGGCAGCGGCAACGACACGCTGGACGGCGGCAGCGGCAACGACACGATGACCGGCGGCGCCGGCAACGATACCTATTCTGTCGACAGTCTGGACGATGTGATCGTGGAATTGTCGGGCGGCGGCACGGATCTGGTCCTGACCTCGTCCAGCTACACGCTGTCGGACAATATCGAGAATCTCTCGAACAGTAATCCCTTCAGCACCGTTGCCGTGGCCCTGACCGGCAACGCGCTCGACAACATCCTGACCGGCGGCAATGGCAACGACACGCTGCAAGGCCGGGGTGGCGCCGACCAGTTGATCGGCCGCGGCGGTTTCGACATCGCGTCCTACAGTCTCTCCTCGGCGGCGGTAACCATCGACCTGGCGGCGGGCACCGCCAGCGGCGGCGACGCGGAAGGCGACACGTTCTCCGATATCGAAGACCTGATCGGCAGCGCCTATAACGACGTGCTGACCGGCTATGGCGGGCGCAACAAGCTCGACGGCGGCGCTGGCGACGACCTGCTGGAAGGCGGGGACGGTCCCGACATTCTGATCGGCGGCGATGGCATCGATACAGCCAGCTATGCCTCCTCCCCCTTCAATGTGATCGTGAACCTCGGGACCGGCATCGGTCAGGTCAATGATGCCCAGGGCGACACGCTGTCGGGCATCGAGAATCTGATCGGCGGCGCCGGCAACGACACGCTGACCGGCGACGATGGCGCCAACAGGCTGACCGGCAACGGCGGCAACGACACGCTGAACGGCGGCCTTGGCGACGACATCCTGATCGGCGGCGCCGGCAACGACGTACTGACCGGCGGCGATGGCAGCGATACCGCCGATTATTCCGCCTCCGCCGGGGCCGTGACCGTCAACCTCGATGGCAACACGGCTTCGGGCGGCGATGCCGAGGGCGATACGCTGAGTTCCATCGAGAATGTAATCGGCACCGCCCTGGCCGACACGCTGACCGGCAGCGCCGCCACGAACGTGCTGACCGGCGGCGACGGCGACGATACGCTGGTCGGCCTCGGCGGGGCCGACACGCTGTCCGGCGGCGATGGCACCGATACGGTGTCCTATGCCGCCTCCGGCACCCGCGTCGTCGTCAATCTGGGCACCGGCGCGGGCAGTGGCGGTGATGCGGCGGGCGATGCGCTGAGTTTCATCGAGAATCTGACGGGCTCGGGTTTCAACGACGTGCTGGTGGGGACGGGCGCGGCCAATACGCTCGATGGCGGCGATGGCAATGACGTGCTGGTGGGCGGGGCGGGGGCCGACAGCCTCATCGGCGGCCTTGGTGTCGATGCCATAACCTATAAGGACTCATCGGCCGGCGTCGCCGTCGACCTCGGGCTCGGCACCGTCGGCGGCGGTGACGCGGCGGGCGATACGCTGACCGGCTTCGAGAATGTCATAGGCTCGGCCTTCGGCGACACATTGACCGGCGATGCCGCGACCAACCGGCTTTACGGCATCGATGGCGACGATGTGATGAGCGGCGGCGACAGCCGCGACGTGCTGATCGGCGGCGCCGGGGCCGACACGCTGAACGGCGACAATGGCAATGACGCGCTGAAGGGCGATGCCGGCGACGACATCATCGATGGCGGTGCCGGCAATGATTCGCTGACCGGTGGCGATGGCGACGACGCGCTCACGGGGGGCGCGGGCAACGACAGTTACTTCGTCGACAGCGAGGGCGACACGATCGTCGAGCTGGAGGGCGAGGGGAATGACCGGGTCACCTCGACGGCGGCCAGCCATACCCTGTCCGACCATACCGAGACCCTGGTGCTGACCGGGCCGGCGATCCAGGGCGCGGGCAACGAGCAGGACAACACCATTCGCGGCAATGCCCTCGACAATGTGCTGATCGGCAATGGCGGCGTCGATCGCCTGATCGCCGGGGACGGCGCGGACACGCTCACCGGCGGGGCCGGGGACGACCAGCTTTACGGCGGTGCCGGCGACGACACCTTCGTCTTTGGCCGGCCGGGTGCGGAAGGCATCGATCGCATCAACGACTGGGAAGCGGGGGACACGCTGCAGATCGACCGGGCGGGCCTTGGCCTCGATCCTCTCGAGACGGTCGATGTCGTCTCGGGAACTTCGGCCGTGGGGTTGAGCGGGGATGTCTTCTTCTATGACACCAGCATGGGCCGGGTCTATTTCCATGATGGCGAAACCGATGCCCTGACCCAGTTCGCCACGCTGGTGACGAAGCCGGCCAGCCTCGATCTGGCGGACTTCGCGCTGGTCTGAGGCCCGCCGACGCCGCGACGTGACCGGGATCACGTCGCGGACGGTCCGGGCTTGGCGCGGTGCCCCGGACGGGCGATGGTGTCGGCGATTCGGATCCCGCTGGACGGGGCCGGCACCACCACCGCGGGGGAAGCTATGAAGATGATGGCAAGGCGTTTGGGAATGGCCGCGACGGCGGCGGCACTGCTGCTGGCGACATCCGTGCCCGGGCATGCGGACGAGATTTTCGACGGTCTGGCACTGTCCGCCGATCTCTACGCCAAGGGCGATCTGGCGGGCGCCCTGAAGGAACTGGGCTTCGCCACGGCGGCGATCCAGGCCAGGATGAACGAATCCTACGGCTCGACCTTCCCCGAGCCGCCGGCCGGCTGGACGGCGGATGAGGTCGATGCCCAGTCCATGGCCATGATGGGCATGGGCCAGAGTGTCTCGCGCGACTACACCAATGCCGAGGGTAATTCGGTGAAGCTGAGCATGACCGCCGACAGCCCCATGCTGCAATCGATGGGCATGGTCTTCGCCAATCCGATGATGGCGGCCCAGGCCGGCTTCCAGCGCATCAGGATCGGGCGCGAGGAAGCCATGCTGAAGGACGACAAGTCGGGCCAGGTCCAGATCCTGCTGACCCTCGGCGGACGCCTGCTGCTGCAGGCCGAGGGCAATGGCGTTTCCGCCGACGAGGTCAAGGCCCTGTTCGGCAGCTGGAAGATCGACGAGGTGAAGAAACTCGCCGGGATGTGATCCCGCTCAGGCCGCCTTGGCGGTCACGAGGCGCAGCACCGCGCCATAGGTGGGTGCGGGCGGCGTCGCCTGGCGGCCGCGCAGCACCTTGTGCATCCGGGGCAGATGGAACCAGGGCGCCGAGGGCATCAGGTGATGCTCGAGGTGGTAGTTCACATGGAGGGGCGCGACCGTCAGCCGGGCGATCGGGCCGGCCTTCGTCGTCCGGGTGTTGCGCAAGGGATGATCGCTCATCTCGGTGCAGGCGTGTTCGGCGAGGGCGCGGATGCGGATGAACAGGCTGTAGGTGGTGAAATAGGCCCCGAGCCAGACGAGATACAGAAGCCCGTTGCCGGTCGCCGCCAGCACGCCGGCGAGAATGCCGTTGGTGATCAGCAGGGGCGCCATGTTGCGGATGCCTTCGCTTGCATAGGCGGTCCAGGGCCGACCGTTTCGCGGGATCAGGCGGGCGCCGCCCGAGACCGTGTAGGTCAGGGCGCCGATATCCATCAGGAACAGGCCCAGCACCCGCTTGGCCGCCGTATAACCCGACAGGTCGCGAAGGAATTTCCGCCGCAGCGAGGCTCGCGTGGTCGGAAAGGGCGCCACCAGGCACAGGTCCGGGTCGAGGTCGGAACTCGTGTGGGAATGGTGCTGGATGTGATGCTTGCGATAGCGCGCGACATCGCCCCAGACCGGCCGGGCGCAGAGCCATTGGCCGATGCTGTCGTTCAGCGTCCGCGTCCTGAACAGGCTGTAATGCGCCGCCTCATGCATCAGGATCGACAGGGCGAGCTGCCGCCCGCCGAGGATGATCAGGCCGAGCACGATGGTGCCCGGGTTCGGCCAGATCGCCATCGCGGCGAAGGTCGCGGCGATCAGCGCCCAGGTGCCGCCGACGGCCCACCAGCCGGCCAGATCCGACTTGGTGTTGAAGGCGCGGATTTCCTCAGGCGTGAAGGCGTCGGTCAGCCGGAAGCTGCTCATCTGTCTCTCCCTCGTTGTTGTTGGCCTGCGCGGCGAAAAAGCGCCGCCACAGGCGCCGGCCCGCCGTATCGAAGCGGCGGGTCGCGGCGAAGAAGGCTTCGCGCGCGCCCGCGTCGACCAGGGGCTCGGGCAGAAGCGGATCATAGATCACCTGGCGGATCGCCTTGCCGCCCAGCAGGAAGGCTTCCCGCGCGGCGACATCGGCATCGAGGCCGGGCGCCCCCTCCAGCCAGCGGTCGAGATCAAGGCGGGTGCGGTCATAGGCGGCCGAGAGGGCGGCGCCGTCCCACAGCGCCCGCGCCGCCGCCTCCCGCCTGGCATCGAAACCACCGGCGACGAAGACATTGGCCGCGGGTTCCAGCCCGAGGGTCAGCAGGCGCTGGCGCAAGGCATCCACCCCGCCGGGCAGATTGTCCGGGCGGATGAAGAAATCCCGTTCCAGCTCGGCGAGGCCGGCCAGATTGAGCGCCCGCGTCCGCGCCCGCAGCGCCGCGCGGTCGCCCCGGCCC
>NZ_JBAQRT010000246.1:0-6201 GCF_049306435.1 Zavarzinia sp. | reverse complement strand
CAGCAGGGGCACCCTCGCGCCCGGGGCGAAATCGATGCGCGGCGGCAGGCCGGCGAGACGCGCGGCGATCCAGCCGGCGTTGCCCCGGGCGAAGGTCAGCCCCTCGCGTTTCGAGACCCGGGCCGGCAGGGTCAGGACCACCACCTCGCGCCGCTGGTCGACGCGCAGCAGCAGGCGCCGCGCCCGTTCATCCGTGCGCATTTCGAGGGGAACCGAGGTTCCCCCGATATCGAGCATGATTTCGCTGACGGCAGCCATGTTCCGTGATCCTGTACCGGGAAGCGGGCATGCGCAGGCCCGAGACCCATTCTAGTGTCCGCGTCGCCACGATGCCAGCGGCGGGCGGCGAGCGAAGGCGAACCCCATGACCACGAAACGCCCCCTGGCCCTGATCACCGGCGCTTCGAGCGGCATCGGCGCCGATCTGGCCCGCGAATATGCCGCCGATGGCCACGATCTGATCCTCGTCGCCCGCGGCGAGGCCGCTTTGGCCGCCCTCGCCGCCGAAGTCGCCAAGGCCCATGGCGTCACGGCGACGGTGATCACCGCCGATCTGCTCGATCCGGCCGCGCCGCGTGCCCTGCTCGCCGATATCGAGGGGCGGGGCTTCGTGGTCGATGTCCTCGTCAACAACGCGGGCTTCGGCGACGGCTCCCCCTTCGCGGGTGCCAGCCGGGACAAGACCCTCGGCATGGTCCAGGTGAATGTCACCGCCCTGACCGACCTGATGCACGGCCTGCTGCCGGGCATGGTCGCGCGCGGCAAGGGCATCGTCCTCAACGTCGCCTCGACCGCCGCCTTCCAGCCGGGGCCGAGCATGGCGGTATACTGCGCGACCAAGGCCTATGTCCTGTCGTTGTCCGAAGCCGTGGCGGAGGAATTGAAGGGCACGGGCGTCACCGTGACCGCGCTCTGCCCCGGGCCGACGCGGACCAATTTCATGGAGGTCGCCGATGTCGCCGGCAATGCCCTGTTCTCCAAGGGGCTGGTGCCGGTCATGACCTCGGCCGAGGTGGCGCATATCGGTCACAAGGCGGCGAAACGGGGTCAGGTCGTCGCCATCGCCGGCCTCATCAACCAGATCGGCGCCCTGGCGCCCCGCTTCACGCCCCGCTTTGTCACGCGCAAGCTGACCGGCCGTCTGCTGGCATCCGGCCGGCATTGACCGCACCTGAAAAAACATTCGGCCCCCGGCGCCAGAAGGCTTGCGCAAGGGTCGGTCACCCCCCCATCATGAAAAAAAGATAAAAGTCGCTCACAGGCCCGGGGGAGGTGACATGACTGTCGAATCAATCCTGAAACACAAGGGGAGCGACGTCTTTACCGTCGGTCCCGAGGATTCGCTGGAAGCAACCGCCAGCCTGCTGCATTCGCGCCGGATCGGCGCCGTCATCGTGAAGGCGATGGACGGTGGCGTGGTTGGTGTCCTGTCGGAACGTGACATCGTGCGCGGCATCGCCCAGGGCGGCGGCACCTGCCTGCAGCGTCCGGTGAAGGATTTCATGACCGGCAAGGTCGTGTCCTGCCACCTGAAGGACACGGTGATCGAGGTCATGGCCCTGATGACCGATCGGCGCATCCGTCACCTGCCGGTGATCGAGGAGGGCAAGCTGGTCGGCATGATTTCCATCGGCGACGTGGTGAAGCGCCGCATCGATGAAGCCCTGATGGAAGCGGACGAACTCCGCCGTTACATCGCCGCCGGCTGATCGGAGGCTGTTTCTTCCCATCATGCCGTTGGTGTTTCCCTGGTATCGCGACCTTCAGGCGGCCCTGGGTCTTGGCTTCGATGGCATCGACCGGATGCTGGCTCTTCTCGAGGAAAGCCATGCCGGCATCGCCGAGGCCCTGACACCCATCTGGTTTCGCGGGGTGTTGCCGCCGGCCGCCTTCGCCCGTCTGGCCTATCGTCTCGCCCGTGACATCAATGGCGCGGTCGGGCAGGGGCTGGGTCGGGGGCTCGCCCTGCTGCCGGCACCGGCGGCGGCGCCCGATGGCAGTCTCGACCTGCCGGGCCGGGCCATCACCGTCGCCGCGCTGAACGGCGTGGTCGGCGATCATCTGGAGGCGCGGGGCAATCCCCTCGCCATTCCGATGCATGTTCGCCATCGCGGCCGGCTGCTGCGTCCGGGCGTGGCCGGCACGGCCGGGATCCTGGGCGATGCCGCCGACCATCTCCTGCTGATGGTTCATGGCCTGTGCATGGCCGATGTCTTCTGGCACCGCCAGGGCCATCATCATGGCCGCTTCCTGGCCCGTGAGGCGGGCGTGACGCCGGTCTCGGTGGTCTATAACACCGGGCGTCACGTCTCGGCCAATGGCGCCGATCTGTCGGCGCTGATCGATGATCTGGTCCGCGACTGGCCGGTGCCTTTGCGCCGCCTGTCCATCCTCGGCTACAGCATGGGCGGGCTGGTCACCCGGGCGGCGATCGTGGCCGGGCGGCGCCAGGGGGCGTCCTGGCTGTCGCTCGGCGCTCATGCGATCTATCTCGGCACGCCCCATCACGGCGCCCCGCTGGAGCGCGGCGCGCATCAGCTGCAGGCGATGGCCGAGCTCAATCCCTTCCTCGCCTCGCTCGGCCGGCTGACCCGGGTGCGTTCGGCCGGGATCACCGATCTTCGCCATGGCAATATCGTCGAGGAAGACTGGCGGGGCCGCGACCGCTTTCACCGGACCGCCGGGCGGAAGCGGCGGCCGCTGCCGCTCGATCCCGCCTTTCGCCACCATGCCGTCGCCGGAACCCTGGGGTTGGCGCCCGGCGACATGACCGACCGGATGTTGGGCGATGGTCTCGTGCCGATCGACAGCGCCTTTGGCCGTCATGCCGATGCGGCCTATGATTTCGGTCTTGCCGCCGCCGACCGGCTGCTGGTGACCCAGACCGGGCATCTCGATCTCCTGTCCTCGATGGCCGTGGCTGATGCCATGGCGAAATGGCTGAAATCTTGAAAGTCACCCTCGATCTCGACCAACTGGTCGCCGCTGGCGAATTGACCCCGGCGGAGGCGGAACGCCTTTCCCTGCTCGGCCGGCAGACCACCTCCATGCTCGCGTTCAATATATTGGTCGGCTTCGGCGTGCTGGCGGTCGCGACCGGCGCCCTCGCCCTCGTGCCCCAGCCCGGAACGGCGGTGGTGATCGGCCTCGTGATCGCGGCGGCGGGGTTTGGCATCGCGCGGGGCGGGCTCGCGGACTGGGGCCTGCTCGCGCAGCTCTGCATCATCACCGGCAGTCTGATCGCCGGCGGCGGCGCGCTGACGGCCGGCGATTTCAGCGTGTCCGCCTTTCTGATCGTCGCCCTCGTCTATGCGATCGGCGCCGGGGTGGCGGGCAATGGCTTGCTGGCCGCCCTTGCCGTGATCGCCGTCTCGGGCGCGGTCGGGGCGCAGGCCGGCTATCTGGGCGAGGGCGGCTATGGTCTCGCCGTGCCGGATTCAAGCCTCGCCATTCTCGTCATGGTGGCCCTCGCCGCGATCCTCGTGGGACTTGCGCGGGTGCTCGGGCCGGCGGCCGGGCGCCTGCCGCGGGTCGGAGCGGGGACGGCGGTGATCGTCGCCAATTTCGGCTTCTGGGTCGGCTCGCTGTGGGGCGATACCATCGATCTTGGCGGGACCGAGCCGCTGGTGGTGCCCGAACTCGCTTTCACCATCGCCTGGGCGCTGGTCCTGCTGGTGGCCGGGATCCGGGCCGGACTGTCCGGTGCCCGCTGGATCCTGAACTGCGCCGCGATCTTCGCCGCCATCCACCTCTATACCCAATGGTTCGAGCGGCTGGATACGACACCCGAATCCATGCTGGCGGCGGGTATTCTCGCCCTCGTACTCGCGCTGGGCCTCGCCGCCCTGAACAAGCGCCTCTCTACATGAGGCCGCCCAGGGCTTCGTCAAGATCGGGCCAGGCCCGCTCCACCGCCGCGGCGCCGAGGCTGATCATGTCTTCCGCCCGGTCGAAATCCATGAAGCCATAGCTGTTCAGGCGGGGCGCGATGGTCACGTCCGGTGGCTCGCCCGCGAGGCGGCTGCGGGTCAGCCGGTCCTGAACGATATCGAAGGCCGAGGCGACGACGGACATGATGCCAGGGGTATCGCGCCGGGGCGGGGTCTTCACCTTCCCCTTTCCCCGGGGGCGGGGCACCGGCAGCCAGCGCAGACGGGGCCTGGCCGGATCGGCCGCCTCCGCCTCGGCTTCCGCCGCCTCGATATCCTGCAGGATATCGTCGGCCTCGGGCGCCGGACTCTGCACCCGGGCGCGGCCGAAACTGTCGGCGTTCAGATTGACGGCGATGACGATGCGCGCCTCCATCGCCCGGCAGACCGAGATCGGCACCGGATTGACCAGCGCGCCATCGACCAGCCAGCGGCCCTGCCGCTCCACCGGCGGGAAGATCCCGGGCAGGGCATAGGAGGCGCGCACGGCATCCACCACCGGCCCTTCGCGCAGCCATATCTCGTGACCCGAAACGAGATCGGTGGCGACGGCGATGAAGGGGCAGGACAGGCCGCCGATATCGACATCGGCCAGATGCTGCAGCAACTGGTCCGACAGGCGCTGGCCGCCGAACAGGCTGCCGCCCGACATGCGTGGGTCGAGATAGCGCCAGAATTTTCGCCGGGCGAGGCTGTGGGCCCAGTCCTCGAACATATCCAGCTTGCCCGCGGCATAGGCGGCGCCGACCACCGCGCCGATCGAGGTGCCCGCGATCACATCCGGCCGCACCCCCCGGGCCTCCAGGGCGCGCAGCACGCCGATATGGGCGAAGCCCCTCGCGACGCCGCTGCCAAGGGCAAGGCCGACATGGGGAAGATTGCGTGCCATGATGCGCGTGCCTCGCAGAAGCTGAACCTGTCCGATTAAGACGGTATTCCGGGCCGGGTTCCAGCCCTGCAAGGACATGGCGTTGGAGATTTGAAGGTGCCTGACATGCTGGAACAGATCGCTGGCCTCATCCGCGACGTGGCGGAGACGGAACTCCTGCCGCGCTTCCGCCATCTGGCGGATCACGAGATCGAGGAGAAGTCGCCGGGCGATGTCGTCACCGTCGCCGATCGCGCCGCCGAGGACCGCCTGACCGAGGGGCTGTCCCGCCTGGTGCCCGGCTGCACCGTGATCGGCGAGGAGGCGGCCCATGCCGATCCCGCGATTCTCGACCGTCTCGCGGATGAAGGCCCGGTCTTCGTGGTTGATCCTCTGGACGGCACCGCCAATTTCGCCGCCGGCCGGCCGGAATTCGCCGTGATGGTGGCGCAGCTCCGGTGCGGCCGGCCGGTCGCCGCCTGGATTTACGATGCGCTTGGTCGCCACATGGCGGTCGCGGAAGCGGGCGGGGGCACATGGCTCGAGGGCGTGCGGGTCCGACTCGGCAAGGCGCCGCCATTGGCCGAGGCTCGGGGCGCGGCCCAGACGCGCTTTCTCGATCAGCCCTGGCGCGACCGGCTGGATGCGCGGCGGGGGGATTTCGTCGATGTCGGCTCCACCCTCTGCGCCGGGCACGATTATCTGCGCCTGCTCGGCGGTCAGGTGGATTTCCTGCTCTATTGGCGGACCCTGCCCTGGGATCATGCCCCGGGCTCGCTTCTCGTTCAGGAAGCGGGCGGGAAATCGGCGCGGCCCGATGGCCGGGATTTCATCTGCGATCGCACGAGTCGGGGGATTCTCTCGGCCGTGGACGAGTCGCTGTGGCGCCAGGTCCGGGCCAATCTGCTGCCGCATCTCGGAAACTGACGGGAATCCGCGGCTCTTCGCGGCACTGCCAAAAAAACTTCATTTAAGGCTTGCGCGGCATCGGCCCCGGGCCTACAAACCGCGCCTCGCCGACGGGCACCGGGTGACTGGGTTTTGTAGGCGGGGCTGGCGGCGGTGGCTTTCAGATCCCTCGGAAGAGGCGAAGAAGAAAGCGGTTGACGCGGGCTGGAGCGGTTGGGTATAAGCCGCGCCTCGCAGTGCCTGGAGGTAACTTCTGGTGTTGCAGTGAAGACCGGTGATCTGGTTCGCGAGGGCCACGAAAAAGCGGTTGACACGAAGGGGCGGGGTTTTGTATAAGCCGCACCTCGCAGCGCCGGGAGGTAACTTCTGGTGTTGCAGTGAAGATCGGTTGGTTTGGTTCTTCGGGACTTGAAAAAAACCGGTTGACACGATGGGGTGGTGGTAGTAGAAACCGCGACCTCGCAGCGAGCCGAAAGGTGGTGCTGCAAACCGAAG
>NZ_JBAQRT010000245.1:0-11098 GCF_049306435.1 Zavarzinia sp. | reverse complement strand
GCCGTCCGCCGCCGTGCCGATGGAGGGCCGCGTGGTGCTGAAGGCGACCGCCTCGGCCTGGGTCCAGATCGTGGGCGACAATCAGGACGTGATCTTCACCCGCATCCTGCGCGCCGGGGATACCTATGTGGTGCCGCCCCGCGCCGATGCCATGCTGGTAACCGGCAATGCCGGCGCGGTCGAGGTGGTGGTCGACGGCAAGTCGATGGGGGCGCTCGGCAATCTCGGCCAGGTTCGGCGCAATATTCCTCTCGATCCCGAAAAGCTGCTGAGCGGCGCCGCCAAGCCGCCGCCGCTCTGACAACAAGGCCCATCCGATGAGCGTGCGCGCCTATCGCCAGATCATCCGCCGCAAATCGCGGCAGATCATGGTCGGCACTGTGCCGGTCGGCGGCGATGCCCCGATCTCGGTCCAGACCATGACCAATACGGTCACCGCCGATGTCGAAGGCACGATCGCCCAGATCCGCGCCGCCGAGGCGGCGGGCGTCGACATCGTTCGCGTCTCCTGCCCGGACGAGGAGGCGACGGCGGCGCTGAAGGCGATCGTGCGCGCCGTGAAGGTGCCGGTCGTCGCCGATATCCATTTCCACTACAAGCGCGCGATCGAGGCGGCGGAAGCGGGCGCGGCCTGCCTGCGCATCAATCCGGGCAATATCGGCTCGGCCGCCCGGGTGCGGGAAGTCGTGAAGGCGGCCAAGGACCACGGCTGCTCGATGCGGATCGGCGTCAATGCCGGCAGTCTCGAACGCGAGCTGCTGGAGCGCTACGGCGAGCCCTGCCCCGAGGCGATGGTCGAATCCGCGCTCAATCACGCGAAAATCCTCGAAGACAACGACTTCCGCGAATTCAAGATCAGCGTGAAGGCATCGGACGTCTTCCTCGCGGTCGCCGCCTATCAGGGCCTCGCGGAGGCTTGCGATTATCCCCTGCATCTGGGTGTCACCGAAGCCGGCGGGCTGATCACGGGGACGGTGAAATCCTCGATCGGCATCGGCTCGCTGCTGTGGGCCGGTATTGGCGACACGATCCGCGTTTCCCTCTCGGCCGAGCCGGTCGAGGAGGTGAAGGTCGGTTTCGAGATCCTGAAGGGCCTCGGCCTGCGTCACCGGGGGGTCTCGATCATTTCCTGCCCGTCCTGCGCCCGTCAGGCGTTCCAGGTGATCAGGACCGTCGAGGTGCTGGAAAAGCGCCTTGCCCATATCTCGACCCCGATCACCCTGTCGATTATCGGCTGCGTGGTGAATGGCCCGGGCGAAGCGCGCGAGACCATGATCGGCGTCACCGGCGGTGGCAATGGCACCCATATGGTCTATGTGAACGGCGTGACCGATCACAAGATCGACGACGGCCATATGATCGACCATGTGGTCGGTCTGGTCGAGACGCGCGCCGCCGAGATCGAAGCGGCCAAGGCCGCGGCCGCGGCGGCCGAATAGCGACCCATCCTGGAATTCGCGGCCATGGCGGGATTTTTCCGCCGTGGTTTTCTCCATTGAACACAATCAGCATCCAAGACAGAGGAAGATCATGGCAGCCCTGCAGCCCGTCCGCGGAACGCACGACCTCATCGGCGAGGAGGCGCGGCGCCATGACCATATCGTCTCGACCTTCAAGGCGGTCGCCCATCGCTATGGTTTCCAGGACATATCGACGCCGATCTTCGAATTCTCCGAGGTGTTCCACCGCACCCTGGGCGAGACCTCGGACGTCGTCTCCAAGGAGACCTATACGTTCACCGACCGGGGCGGCGAGTCGCTGACCCTGCGCCCCGAAATGACCGCCGGCATCGCCCGCGCCTTCATCTCGGGCGGGCTGGCCAAGGATCTGCCGCTGAAGCTGTGCGGCCATGGCCCGATGTTCCGCTACGAGCGGCCGCAGAAGGGCCGCTTGCGCCAGTTCCATCAGGTCGACGCCGAGGTCCTGGGCGTGCCCGAGCCGCAGGCGGATATCGAGGTGCTGGCGCTGGGCGCCGATTTCCTCGGCGCGCTTGGTCTCGGCAGCCGGGTCGAGCTGAAGCTGAACACCCTCGGCGATACCGACAGCCGGAACAATTACCGCCAGGCCCTGATCAATTATTTCTCGGCTTATCAGGACCAGCTGTCGGAGGACAGCCTGAAGCGCCTCGACCGCAACCCGATGCGCATCCTCGATTCCAAGGACGAGGGCGACCGCAAGCTGGTGGTCGACGCCCCCCGCCTGCACGACTATCTGAACGAAGCCTCGCGGACATTTTTCGACAAGGTGCGGCGCGGCCTCGATGCCCTCGGTATCGGCTATACGCTGGACGAGCGTCTGGTGCGCGGCCTCGACTATTACAGCCACACCGCCTGGGAATTCGTGACCACGGATCTCGGCGCGCAGGGCACCGTGCTGGGCGGCGGCCGCTATGACGGGCTGATCGCCCTGATGGGCGGGCCGCAGACCGCCGGCATCGGCTTCGCCGCCGGGATCGAGCGTCTCGCCATGATGATCGCGCCGCCGATGGCCCCGGCGCGCGCCGTCGCCATCGTGCCGATCGGCGAGGCGGCGGAAGTGCCGGCGCTGCAGATCGCGCGGCGCCTGCGCCAGGCCGGCTACACGGTCGAGCAGGGTTATCGCGGCAATGTCGGCAAGCGGCTGGAGCGGGCCTCGAAACATGGCGCCCGGGTCGCGCTGCTGCTGGGCGACGATGAAATCGCCGCCGGTACGGTGAAATGCCGCGACCTCGACACCAGGGCCGAGACGGTGGTGGCGATCGGTCAGATCGAGACGGCGCTGGCGGATTATCGCTGATGAAACTGCGCGACGACCAGCTCGACCGCATCCTGCTGCGCCATGAAGCCCTCGGGGCCGAGCTGTCGAGCGGCAGCTTGGCCGCCGCCGACTTCACCCGGGCGTCCAAGGAACTGGCCGAGCTGGAGTCGCTGGCCGAGACCATTCGCACGTTCCGGGCGCGCCGGCGGGAACTGGCCGATCTCGAAGCGATGATCGCCGATCCCGCCTCGGACCCGGATATGAAGGCCCTCGCCGAGGCAGAGCGGGACCAGGTGTCGGAAAGCCTGCCGAAGCTGGAGCGGGCGGTCGCCATCGCCCTTCTGCCCAAGGATGCGGCGGACGAACGCTCGGCCATCCTCGAGATTCGCGCCGGCACCGGCGGCGAGGAAGCGGCGCTCTTCGCCCGCGATCTGTTCGGCATGTACACACGCTATGCCGCGCTGCATGGCTGGCGGGTCGAGATGATGTCGGAATCCGAGGCCGAACACGGTGGCTACAAGGAAGTCATCGCCTCGATCACCGGCGCCGGGGTCTTCGCCCGGCTGAAATTCGAATCCGGCGTGCACCGGGTCCAGCGCGTGCCGGCGACCGAGGCGAGCGGGCGCATTCATACCTCGGCCGCGACCGTCGCCGTCCTGCCGGAAGCGGAGGAGGTCGATATCGCCATCGACGAAAAGGACCTGCGGATCGATGTCTTCCGTTCGTCCGGCCCCGGTGGCCAGTCGGTGAACACCACGGATTCCGCCGTGCGTATCACCCATCTGCCGACCGGCCTCGTCGTCCAGCAGCAGGACGAGAAGAGCCAGCACAAGAACAAGGCCAAGGCCATGAAGGTGCTGCGCGCCCGGCTCTACGAGCTGGAGCGCGAGAAGGTCGATGCCGAACGCGCCGCCGACCGCAAGGGTCAGGTCGGCTCCGGCGACCGTTCGGAGCGGATCCGCACCTATAATTTCCCGCAAGGGCGGGTCAGCGATCACCGGATCAACCTGACCCTCTACAAGATCGACAAGGTGATCATGGGCGATGCTCTCGACGAAGTGATCGAGCCCCTGATCGCCGCCGACGAGGCCGACCGTCTCGCCGCCCTCGACGGCCAGGGCTGAGCGGGGCCTGCCGCCATGACGACGACGATCAAATCCCTGGTTCAGGACGCGGCCCAGCGCCTGCGCGTGTCCGGGGTCGAGGGGCCGCGGCGGGATGCTGAACTGATCGTCGGCCATGTTCTCGGGCTTGAGCGCGCGCAGATCATCGCCCGGGGCGACGATCCGGTGGACGGGGCTTCGGCGTCGAGAATCGACACCCTCGCCGCCGAACGGGCGGGGCGCCGGCCCATGGCCCAGATCCTTGGCCGGCGCGAGTTCTGGTCGCTGACCTTCAAGGTGACCGGGGCGACCCTGGATCCGCGGCCCGATACCGAGACGCTGGTCGAGGCGGTGCTGGCGGTGATCGGCCTTCGCCGCTGGCAAGCCTTGCGCATTCTCGATCTCGGCACGGGCACGGGCTGCATCCTGGCGGCGCTGCTGACCGAATGCCCGGCGGCGCAGGGGGTCGGTGTCGACCGCTCGCCCGCCGCCGCCGCCGTCGCGCGGGAAAACATGGCGGCCCTTGGCCTCGATCGTCGGGCCAGTATCGTCGAGGGTGACTGGTGCGCTGGACTTTCCGGGCCGTTCGACGTCATCGTCTCCAACCCGCCCTATATTCCGGAAGCGGATCTGGCGCGGCTCGCCCCGGAAGTCCGCCTGTTCGAGCCACGCGCCGCGCTGACCCCGGGCGGCGACGGTCTGGGGGCTTACCGCGCGATCGTCGGCCAGATCGCCACGGTCGCGGCGCCCGGCGCCATCGTCGGATTCGAGGTCGGCATCGGTCAGGCGGAGGCGGTGGCGGAGCTGATGGGGGCGGCCGGCCTCGGCCCCGTGACCGTCAGACCGGACCTCGCCGGAATCGGCCGGGCCGTGCTGGGGCGCGGTCCGGGTTAGGGTATTGCCAGGCGATGGGCAGGCATGTGCGTCATGTTGCGCTGAAAAGCCAAAAAACCCTTGGAAATCTGCACTTTGCCGGCTAGGTTCCGTTCTGGAGATTGCGCGGCGAAATGCGCCGCGGTGGGATGGGCTGCAATCTCCTCGATCATCCCGGCACCGTTGATGCCACCTGTACCGCTGTCGCGGCCACGGGTCCTGCAACCGATGCCTGCCCCGACTTCCCAGATGGAATCGACGAAAGCACTGATCGTCCATGAGACCAGGACAGCACAACAAGCGCCCGCGTGGCGGCCGACAGAACAACAATGGCGGCGGTAACGGCGGCGGCGGCGGCGGCGGGGGTGGTGGCGGTCGCAAGACCGGGCACGGCCCCAATCGCACCTATGATTCGAACGGCCCGGACGTCAAGGTGCGCGGCACCGCGAGCACCGTCTTCGAGAAATATCAGCAGCTTGCCCGTGATGCCCAGTCCGCCGGCGATCGCATCGCCGCCGAGAACTACCTGCAGCACGCCGAGCATTATTACCGGCTGATGCTGGCCAACAACCTCATCAACCCGCGCGGCACCGGCCCCTCGACGGGTCCGGGCGGGCAACCGCAGACTCCCGGCCAGGGGGGGCAGCCCGACATGCCGCCCTTCGATCTGTCGATGGCCAATATCGGCGACGACGAGACCGAGATTCCCGAGTTCGACATGGACGGCGATCGCGTGAACGGCTGATCCAGCCCGAGGCGACAGTTTGCGATGCCCGGCCCCGTGCCGGGCATCTTCGTTTTAGCCGGGCTCTGTTGACTTTCATCAAGGTGCCCGCACCCCCTTGTGTTGCACGATGGCAACACCATATGGGTGGTCGAAGGACGGTGGACCTTACATCCGCCGCACAAGGACAAGGGGATCCGGCATGGATTTCGAGAAATACACGGAACGGGCGCGGGGCTTCGTGCAGTCGGCGCAGGGTCTTGCGCTGCGCAGCGGCCACCAGCGTTTCACGCCCGAACATCTGGCCAAGGTGCTGCTCGATGACGAACAGGGGCTTGCCGCCTCGCTGATCAAGGCGGCGGGGGGCCAGGCCGAAGCCGCGCTGGCCGGCATCGAGGCGGAACTGGCCAAACTGCCCAAGGTTGAAGGCCAGGGCGCGGGTCAGGTCTATCTCGCGCCGGAAACCGCGCGTCTGTTCGAGGCGGCGGAGCAGGTCGCCAAGAAGGCGGGCGATTCCTTCGTCACCGCCGAGCGGCTGCTGCTCGCCCTCGTCATGGCGTCGGGCACGCCGTCGGCCGATGTCTTCAAGCGGGCGGGCGTGACCGCCCAGGCCCTGAACAAGGCGATCGACGACCTGCGCAAGGGGCGCACCGCCGATACGGCTTCGGCCGAGGACAGCTATGACGCCCTGAAGAAATATGCCCGCGACCTGACGGCCGCGGCGCGGGACGGCAAGCTCGACCCGGTCATCGGCCGCGACGAAGAGATTCGCCGCACCATTCAGGTCCTGTCGCGCCGGACCAAGAACAACCCCGTGCTGATCGGCGAGCCCGGCGTCGGCAAGACCGCGATCGCGGAAGGCCTCGCCCTTCGCATCGTCAATGGCGACGTGCCGGAATCGCTGAAGCACAAGCAACTCATGTCGCTCGATCTCGGCGCCATGGTGGCGGGCGCCAAATATCGCGGCGAGTTCGAGGAGCGGCTGAAAGCCGTCCTCAATGAAATCACCGCGTCCGGCGACATCATCATGTTCATCGACGAGATGCACACGCTGGTCGGCGCCGGCAAGGCGGATGGCGCGATGGATGCGTCCAACCTGCTGAAGCCGGCCCTGGCGCGGGGCGAGTTGCATTGCGTCGGCGCGACCACGCTCAGCGAATATCGCAAGCATGTCGAGAAGGACGCGGCGCTGGCCCGGCGCTTCCAGCCGGTCTTCGTCTCCGAGCCGACGGTCGAGGATACGATCTCGATCCTGCGTGGCCTCAAGGAGAAATACGAACTGCACCATGGCGTGCGGATTTCGGACGTCGCCCTGGTCGCGGCGGCGACCCTGTCCAACCGCTATATCACTGACCGCTTCCTGCCGGACAAGGCGATCGACCTCGTGGACGAAGCCGCCTCGCGCCTGCGCATGGAAGTCGATTCCAAGCCCGAGGCCCTCGACGAGATCGACCGCAAGATCATGCAGTTGCAGATCGAGCGCGAGGCCCTGAAGAAGGAAGACGATCGCGCCTCGAAGGAGCGGCTCGCCAAGCTCGAGAAGGATCTGGCCGAACTCGAACAGGAATCCGCCGGGATGACGGCGCAATGGCGCGCCGACAAGGAAAAGCTGTCCGATCAGCAGAAGCTGAAGGAACAGCTCGACGCCGCCCGTTCGGAACTCGAACAGGCCCAGCGCAAGGGCAACCTCGCCCGCGCCGGCGAGATCGCCTATGGCCTCATTCCCGACCTCACCCGCAAGCTGGAAGAGGCGCAGGCCGCGGGCGACCAGTCCAACCGCCGCGAGGCGGTGACGGATCAGGATATCGCCGCCGTCGTCTCGCGCTGGACCGGCATTCCCGTCGACAAGATGCTGTCGGGCGAGCGTGACAAGCTGATGAAGATGGATCAGCTGCTGTCCAGCCGTGTCGTCGGCCAGCCGGAAGCGGTGGCCGCCGTCACCCATGCCGTGCGGCGGTCGCGGGCCGGGCTGCAGGATGCCGGGCGACCCATCGGCTCGTTCCTGTTCCTCGGGCCGACCGGTGTCGGCAAGACCGAACTGACCAAGGCCCTGGCCGAATTCCTGTTCGATGACGATACGGCGATGGTCCGCATCGACATGTCGGAATTCATGGAGAAACACGCGGTCTCCCGCCTGATCGGCGCGCCTCCGGGCTATGTCGGTTACGAGGAAGGCGGCGTGCTGACCGAGGCCGTGCGGCGCCGGCCCTATCAGGTGATCCTGTTCGACGAGGTCGAGAAGGCGCACCCCGATGTCTTCAACGTGATGCTGCAGGTGCTCGACGACGGCCGCCTGACCGATGGTCAGGGCCGGACCGTCGATTTCCGCAACACGGTGATCATCCTCACTTCCAACCTCGGTGGCGAATATCTCGCGGCGGAGGATGCGGATCAGCACCCGGGCCGGACCCGTGATCTCGTCATGGGCGCGGTCAGGGCGGCGTTCCGGCCGGAATTCCTGAACCGGCTCGATGAAATCGTCCTCTTCAACCGGCTGGGCCGGAGCGAGATGACGGGGATCGTCGAGATCCAGCTGGGCCGCCTGCGCAAGCTGCTGACCGAGCGCAAGATCACGATCGAACTCGACCAGGCGGCCAAGGAATGGCTGGCCGAGGCGGGTTACGATCCGGTCTATGGCGCGCGCCCGCTCAAGAGGGTGATTCAGCGCAACCTGCAGAACCAGCTGGCCGAGTTGATCCTCGAAGGCAAGGTCGGCGAGGGCGATACGGTGAACGTCTCGTCCGAAGCCGGCCAGCTGGTGCTGAACGGCCGCGCGGTCGAGACCGATGCCGACGTCCTGAAGAAAAAGCCCGGCGCCGCCTTCGTCTCCCACGTCGAAGGCAACGCCTGACATCATGCGCGGGCCGCCCTCCCCCGGGATTTCGGGGGGGGGCCTGTTTTCGTCAGGTCAGGATGGCGGTCACGGCTTCGGCCAGCAGGTGCTGGCCGGCCTCGGCATCCGGCATCAGCCGGGCCATGGTCAGGCTGCCGATCATCGTGGCCAGGATGACCGGGGCCTGGTCGCGGGGGCGGCCGAGACCGTCCAGCCCGTCGGCGATCAGGGCGATCAGCCGCTGATGATGCTGTGCCAGCTGCTCCCTCGTCGCGAGCGGCAGCCGGCCGATGTCGCCGCCAAGGGCGGCGAAGACACAACCATTGCCCGGCTCTTCCATGTGCTGGCGGCTGAGATAGGCGCGCACGATCGCCGCGAGGCGCTGGTCCGCCGGGGTGGCCGCGACCAGATCACCCAGCCGGCCGACCGTCTGATCCAGCGCGGCGGACAAGGCATCGGCCACCAGGGCCTCGCGCGATGGGAAATGGGCGTAGAATCCGCCATGGGTCAGGCCGGCGTGGCGCATGATCTCGGCCAGGCCAACACCATCGACACCGCGCGTGCGCAGCAGGACGGAGGCTTCCTTCAGGATACGCTCGCGCGAGCGTTCCTTGTGGTCGGTCGAATAGCGCATGTCGGGGTCCGGCGGCTTGATATTACAATGATAATATTAAGCCGCCGGATGGCGGTCAATGCATCCCCGGTCAATCCCGCTTCGGATCGTCGGTCTTTTCCTCGGCGACCATGGCGGAAAGTACCGGCGCCTCCGCCAATTCGCCGTCGATCTTGCGCTTGCGGGCGTTGAAGGCCGCCAGATCCTTGCCGGTCAGGCGGCGTCCGGTCTGGAATTTCACCCCTTGCGGGTTGATCTGGTGGCCCGCCGTCAGGATCTCGTAATGGAGATGCGGGCCGGTGGAGCGTCCGGTGGTGCCGACATAACCGATGGTCTGACCCTGACGCACCCGGCTGCCCGGCTTCAGGCCGCGGGCGAAGCGGGACATATGGGCATAGGCGGTCGAATATTTGCCGTCGTGGCGGATGCGGACATAATTGCCGTAGGACCCGGCCCGGCCGAGCTTGTCGATCACCCCGTCACCGGCGGCGAGGATCGGGGTGCCCGTGGGGGCGGAGAAATCGAGCCCCTTGTGCATCTTGGAATAGCCCAGCACCGGGTGGCGCCTCATGCCGAAGCCGGACGAGATGCGGGCGCCATCGATGGGCGTGCGCAGCAGGGCCTTGCGCACGCTCTCGCCCTTTGGATTGAAGAAATCGGGGATGCCGTCATCGCTGGGGGAATAGCGATAGATGGGCAGGCTGCCGTCCTGGATGGTCAGCCGGGCGAACAGAATGTCGCCCCATTTCAGGGTGCGACCGTCCGGATCCTGATGGCGCTCCACGAGGACATCGAACTGGTCGCCCGGGTGAATGTCGCGCTGGAAGTCGACATCATAGCTGAACATGCGGATGAGTTCGGTGGTGACCGAATCCGGCAGGCCCGCGCGGGCCGCCGAGGCGAAAAGCGAATCATCGATCGAGCCGGTGACCCGGGCGAGGGCGAGGGTGAGTTCCGTCCGTTCTTCGACGGCCGTCAGGCGTCCATCCTCGCCCCGGGTCAGCCGGACGCGGCGGTCGACATCCGTGTCGAAGGCCAGTTCCGCGAGGCGCGGGGCATTGCCGCCATTTTCGGCGCCGGCATCATCGGCTTCCGGCCGTAGCCGCACGCTGATTTCCTGGCCGACCCGCAGGTCGCGCGGATTGAACAGGGGGCGCAGGGTCTCGACCGCGTCGAAGGCCTCGGCGCGCGAAAGGCCGCTGCCGGTCAACAGGGTCATCAGCGTATCGCCAGCCTCGACCCGCAGAATATCGGGCTCGGGAGTGCCCGCGACATCTTCGGCCGCGGGCGGCTCCACCGTGGGGTCGGCGCCGTCGTCAGGGGCCTGAAGACTGTCTTCGGACGCCATGTTGTCGGTGTCGGACGGATCGCCATCGGCGAGCGATCCCGCGGGCGCGTCCTCGAAGGCGACGAAGGCGGTCGAGACATCGTCGAGGGAAATCAGAGTCGCGACGCCGATGCCCGCGCCAAGGCCGATGCCGGCGGCAACCGCGACCGACAGCAGGAAACGGCCGAGGGGCAGACGGGCCCTGCGTTCATAGGAGTGATGAACGATGGTCTCGAGCAGGGGATTGGCATGACCCCGGCCTTCGGGATCATCGGAAAAGGGAAAATGCGGGGATGACAATTGCCGAAGCCTTCAACCGGATCACAAACTGGGGAGGGGCGCCATCGGCGCGCTGAAACCTTCTGCCGCGTGGAATGCGAGGTCAACATTTCTGTCGGCAGTGGGTGCGGGCATGGTCCGCCCCAAGGGATGGTGGCGGTCAAGATTTCTTCATTTTTGGGCTTGCGACTCATCGGAATGGGGCCTACAAACCGCGCCTCGCCGACGGGCACCGGGTGACTGGGGTTTGGCGGCGGGGCTGGCGGCGGTGGCTTTCAGATCCCTCGAAAGGGGCGAAGAAGAAAGCGGTTGACGCGGGCTGGAGCGGTTGGATATAAGCCGCGCCTCGCAGTGCCTGGAGGTAACTTCCGGTGTTGCAGTGAAGACCGGTGATCTGGTTCGCGAGGGCCACGAAAAACCGGTTGACACGAAGGGGCGGGGTTTTGTATAAGCCGCACCTCGCAGCGCCGGGTGGTAACGTCGGGTGTTGCAGTGAAGATCGGTTGGTTTGGTTCTTCGGGACTTGAAAAAAACCGGTTGACACGATGGGGTGGTGGTAGTAGAAACCGCGACCTCGCAGCGAGCCGAAAGGTGGTGCTGCAAACCGAAG
>NZ_JBAQRT010000244.1:0-7317 GCF_049306435.1 Zavarzinia sp. | reverse complement strand
GGCCCCCCGGGCCGGTGATCAGACCAGTTCGACCAGCACGTCCTTGCTGTAGGCCTTCAGGTCGGCGAAGCGGCCGGCCTTCACGACATTGGACCAGTCGGGATTGGCCAGGAGGGCGCGGCCGATGGCGACGAGGTCGAATTCGCCCCGCTCCATCCGCTCGACCAGACTGTCGATCGCGGCGATCTCGGCCCCCTGACCGGCGAAGGCGGCGATGAAATCATCCGAGCCGCCGAGGGAGACCGAGCCCACCGTGATCGTCGGCTTGCCGGTCAGCTTCTTGGTCCAGCCGGCGAGATTGAGGTCCGAGCCCTCGAATTCCGGCTCCCAGAAGCGGCGGGTCGAGCAATGGAAGACATCGACGCCGGCATCGACGAAGGGCAGCACGAAGGCTTCCCATTCGGCCGGGGTATCGGCCAGGCGCCTGGTGAAATCCTGCTGCTTCCACTGCGACAGGCGGAGGATCAGCGGGAAGTCCGGGCCGACGGCGGCGCGGGCCGCCTTGACGATCTCGACCCCGAAGCGACCGCGAGCGACGAGATCGCCGCCCCATTTGTCGGTGCGCTCGTTGGTGCCGTCCCAGAAGAACTGGTCGATCAGATAGCCGTGGGCGCCATGGAATTCGGCGGCATCGAAGCCGAGGCGCCTGGCGTCGGCGGCGCCCTTGGCGAAGGCGGCGATGATGTCGCCGATCTCGCTGTCGGTCAGGGTGTGGCCGCTGCGCTTGCCCGGCACCTTGAGGCCCGAGGGGCCGACGCTGGGCACGTCCGGATTAAAGACCTGCTTGGGGTTGCGCATCATGCCGAGATGCCAGAGCTGCGGCGCGATCAGCCCGCCTTCCGCGTGCACGGCCTCGACCACCTTGGCCCAGCCGTCGAGGGCATCGCCATGGAAGCGTGGATAATTGTCGGAACCCGAGGCCGCCGGATGGTCGATCGTCGTCCCCTCGGTCACGATCAGGCCGACGCCGCCCGCCGCCCGCTTGCGGTAATATTCGACGACATTGGCGCCCGGAACGCCCTTGGGCGAGAAATCGCGGGTCATGGGGGCCATGACGATGCGATTCTTCATGTGCAGGGTCTTCACGTCGAAGGGGCGGAAAAGCACACTGTTCTTGTCGGTCATGGGATCATTTTTCCGGACGTTGCCTCGTGATGGAGGCGACGGTGGCAATTTCGCAATCGCCTGACCACCCCCCTTTTTATCAGGGCCCGTCACGCCTCAGATCATCGATCGCCAGATGTAGTTCGGCGAGGCCGGGCGCGATCAGCTCGGGTGCGATCGCCGCGAAACCGAGGCGGATCGTGTTGCGCGGCGGGTCGTCGCCGATGAAATGGATATCGCCCGGCTCGACCAGCACGCCGCGCTTGGCCGCCTGGCGCTGGAGGTCCCAGCAGTCGATCCCGTCCGGCAGGCGCACCCAGACGGCGGAGCCGCCGGTGGTCGCGGTCACCCGGCATTCCGGCAGCAGGCGGGCGAGTTCGCGCTGCATCGCCGTCCATTTCCGGGCCAGTTGATCCCGCGTCCGCCGGATATGGGCATCGAGATGGCCCTCGACGATGAAGATCGCCATGGCGCGCTGATCATGGGCGGAAGGATGGCGATACATCAGCCGGCGCAGCGCCCGCATCTCGCGGATCAGAGGCTCGGGCGCGACGGCGAAACCGAGGCGAAGGCCGGGAAACAGCGCCTTCGACAGACTGCCGAGATAGATCGTCCGGCCGGAATTGTCGAAACTCTTGAGGGCGCCGCGCTGGGCGCCGATAAAATTCAGCTCGTGCTCGTAATCATCCTCGATCAGCAGGACATCGCTGCCCCGCGCCGCCTCGACAAGGGCGATCCGGCGTTGCAGCGACAGGGTGACCGAGGTCGGCGACTGGTGGCTGGGCGTCACATAGACGAGATTGCAATCCGCCATCCGCTCGTCGACGACGACGCCATTCGAATCGACCGGCAGCGGCACCAGATCCGCCCCGGTCGCCGTGAAGATGTTGCGGGCATCGACATAGCCGGGATTTTCCAGCCCAACCCGGGTGCCCGGCCCCGACAGAAGCTGCCCGACCATGTAGAGCGCGTTCTGCGAGCCGATGGTGATCAGCACCTCCTCCGGCCGGGCCTTCAGCCCGCGCTGGGGCAACACGCGGGAGATGATCTGTTCGACCAGCATGGGGTCGTCGGCGTCGATCAGGTCGCCCACCCAGGCATTGCTGTGATAGGGCGTGCCGGCGAGCCGCGTGCAGTCGCGCCAGCGGGCGATGGAAATCTTGTCCGTCGTCACCTGGCCGTAGATGAAGGGATAGCGGTAGTCGCGCCAGTTCGCCGGCTTCACGATGTTGCGATGATGCGAGGGGTGCTGGCGCAGCCGCTCGGTCCAGGCCTTGCCTTCCGCCGCGTCGCCCCGGAACAGGGACGACGGCCGATAGTCGAGGCGCACGTTCAGTTGCTGGCGGACATATTGCTCGTTGATGAAATGGCCCCGGCGCCGCACGGGGGTCAGGTAACCATCCTCGACCAGCCTCTCGTAGACGAGGACGACGGTATTGCGCGAGACGCCGATACCGGCCGCCAGATCGCGCGTGGCCGGCAGCGGCAGATGCGGCGGCACCCCGCCGTCGAGGATCGCCTCGACCAGCCGGTCGTGCACCTGTTGCTGCAGCCCCCGGTCATGATCCAGCGGCTCGAGAAAATAGCGGTCCAGCAGGCTCATATCTGGCACCAAAAAAATCTGCCTGTGGATCTAATACCGATCCACCGTCTCGACCTAGCGTTTTTGCGCCGCACCAATGATGCGGCCGGTCCGACAAGCCCCGCAGGGGGCGGGGCTCAATCAGGCGAAGGAGTGGGTCTATGGCATCGAAGAATCGCATGGGCAAAGGCGTGAGCCGTCGTTCCGTGCTGAAGGGTGTCGCCGCGGGGGGCGCCGCGCTCGCCATGCCGGCGATCATCAGCCGCGGCGCACTCGCCTCCTCGGGCGAGATCAACATCATGATGTGGTCGGACTATCTCCCGGATTCCTTCCGCGAGGCCTTCACCAAGAAGACCGGCATCAAGATCAACTTCACCGGCATCGGCTCGAACGACGACATCCTGAACAAGATGAAGGCGACGAACGGCCAGGGCTTCGACCTGATCACGCCGACCATGAACCGGTCGCTGCTGTGGGAGCCGCTCGGCCTCGTCCAGCCCTTCGACATGAAGAAGATCGCGATCGAGAAGGTGAATCCCGCCATGGCCAAGGCGGGCGAGACCAACTGGAACTTCGGCGGCAAGGGCCAGATGTGGGTTCCGCATATCTGGGGCACCGAGGGCGTGGCCTGGCGCACCGACAAATTCACGCCGAAGGGCGAATTCCCGTCCTATGGCGACATCTGGGACGACGCCAACGCCGGCAAGACCATGGGCCGTGGCCATTCCTGCATGTTGGGCGCGGGCCTCGCCCTCGAACACGCCGGCACATGGGCGCCGGGCACCATCTGGTCGGCCTATGAGACCCCCGAGAAGCTGACCGAGGTCTGGACCAAGCTGACCGAATACTGCATCTCGAAGAAGAAGAACCTGAAACTTCTGTGGAACGACGCCGATACCCAGAAGAACGGCCTCCTGAACGAGGGCGTGATCGTCGGCCAGACCTGGGACGGCCCGCCGCTGGCCCTCAAGACCGCGGGCGAGCCCGTGATGTACCGCGCCCCCGTCGAAGGCGCGATGGCCTGGGTGGACGGTCTGGCGCTGCCGGTCGGCGCCAAGAACATCGATCAGGTCTATGCCTTCATCGAAGCCTGCTACGACCCCGCCCTCGCCGGCGAGGCGATCAAGACCCATGGCTATAATTCGCCGGTCACGGGCGCCGAGAAATATGCCGGCGACGTCTATGCCAAGAACTTCGGCGACGCCTATCCGGGCGATGCCCTGGCCAAGCTGAATCCCTGGCCGCCGGAAGCCCCCTGGTATGCCGAAAAGCGCGCGGAATTTGTCAACAAGTTCATGAGCGCGTGACGGCCGTCCGGGCCGGCGCGGGGGGCGCGCCGGCCCGGATGATTCATTCGCCGTCGATGTGACGGCCACTGCAGCGGTGAATGCCCATCGAAGCGAGATTTCTGTTTCCTGCGTCGTTGCCGCTCTCTACAGCGGCATCCCGCGGACGGGGCCGATGCCGGCGGCCCCGTCCACGGATGTTCCCGCCCCGCGGGGACATGGCGCAGGTCGCCTCCGTTCCGCCCCCCGTCGTTTCGTTTTGTCACAAGCTCTGATCGGATGCGTGCATGACCAAGACCGTCACCCTGGATCATGTTTCGATCCGCTTCGGCCAATATCTCGCGGTCGACGACGCGCACCTCGAGATCGCCGGCGGCGAATTCTTTTCCTTCCTCGGGCCGTCCGGTTGCGGCAAGACCACGCTGCTGCGCTGCGTCTCGGGTTTCGTGCAGCCGACCGAGGGACGGGTGCTGATCGGCGGCGACGACATGCGGGGGGTAGGCCCCAACAAGCGGCCGACCGCGCTGATTTTCCAGAATCTCGCCCTGTTTCCCCTGATGTCCGTGGCCGAGAACATCGCCTTCCCGCTCGAGGTGCGCGGGGTCTCGAAACGGGACCGGCGGAAGCGCGCGGATGAACTGCTCGACCTGATCGCCCTGCCGGGCGAGGGCGACAAGAAGGTGACGGAGCTTTCGGGCGGCCAGCGCCAGCGCGTGGCGATCGCCCGCGCCCTCGCCGTCCAGCCGGACATTCTGCTCCTCGACGAGCCCCTGTCGGCCCTCGACCTCAAGCTGCGCCAGCACATGCGGACGGAGCTGCGCGAGATTCAGCGCCGGGTGGGCCTGACCTTCATCTACATCACCCACGATCAGGGCGAGGCCCTGACCATGTCCGACCGGGTGGCGGTGATGAGCCGGGGCGTGATCGAACAGGTGGCCGATCCGGTCACCCTCTACGACCGGCCGAAGACCGCCTTCGTCGCCTCCTTCGTCGGCGAGAGCAACGCGATCCCCGGCAAGGTGACGGCGCGCGACGGTGAAGTCGTCGAGATCGAGAGCGCGGCCGGCCAGCGCCTGCGCGGCATCGCCGCCGGCGGCCGGCACTACCCGATCGGCGAATCCTGCCTGCTCTTCGTCCGGCCCGAACAGATGCGTCCCGATGGCGGCGCCGCCAATGTCATCGAAACGCGGCTGGCGGGCGATGAATTCGAAGGCAATGCCCGGCACCTGCTGCTCGATGCCGGGGGCCAGCGCCTGCGCATGATGCTGGTCAACGACGGCCGGATGCCCGAGGTTCCGGACAGCACGATCATGGCCGGCTTCGACATCGAAAGCGCCCTCGTGCTGCCCGACGGG
Organism: Zavarzinia sp.; assembly: GCF_049306435.1. Classification (NCBI taxonomy): domain Bacteria; kingdom Pseudomonadati; phylum Pseudomonadota; class Alphaproteobacteria; order Rhodospirillales; family Zavarziniaceae; genus Zavarzinia; species Zavarzinia sp. The sequence continues at coordinate 1,990 of NZ_JBAQRT010000244.1, read as the reverse complement.
CCGCTGGCCAAGGGTTGACGGCCATGCGTCTGTTGTTCGATCTCAAGGCGCTGTTCGCCCGCTATGGCGTCGGTGTCGGCACCTTCATCTCCCTTGCCATCAGCCTGTGGGTCTTCATCCTGATCCTGCTGCCGCAGATCGCGATGGTGGTCATGTCCTTCAGCCACAATCTGCCCCCGGCCGAGCAGGGCGGGCCGAAGGATGTCTATACGATGTCCAACTACGCCTATTTCCTGTTCGGCAACGACGGCGGCTTCAACACGCTGCATCTGACGATCATGGCGAAGACCGTGGTCGCCTCGGTCGTCGTCACCATCTTCGACCTGATCCTGTGCTATCCGATCGCCTTCGTGCTGGCCCATGGCGCGAAGCCCAATGTCGCGCGGCTGATGGTGGTCGGGCTGATCGTGCCCTATTGGATCAACGAGGTGCTGCGCGCCTTCGCCTTCCGCATCCTGTTCGGCTCGACCGGCCTCGTGAACGGCATCGGCCTCTCGCTTGGCCTGTGGGCGGAGCCCGTCGACTTCATCCGCGAGGATGTCGCGCTTTATGCCGGGCTGACCTATGCCTATATCCTCCTGATGATCTTCCCGATCTACAACGCGATCGAAGCCCTCGACCGCAACCAGATCGAGGCGGCGCGGGACATGGGCGCCAGCTGGTGGCGCATCCACTGGCGCGTGGTGATCCCCATGGCCAAGCCCGGCATCGCGTCCGGCTCGACCATGGTCTTCATGCTGACGACGGGCGCGCTGGCCGCGCCGCAGATCCTGGGCGGGCCGTCGAACCTGTGGTTCACCCAGCTCGTCTATCAATGGTTCAACGATGCCTCGAACTGGTCGCGCGGCTCGGCCTACGCGGTCATCCTCGTCGTCGTCTGCATCCTCTTCACCTTCCTGATGATGCGGGTGTTCAAGGTCTCCATCGGGGAGATCGGCCGATGACATCCGCGACCATCACCCGCATGGGCACCGCCGCCTTCTGCCTGCTGTTCTTCGGCTTCCTGTTCGGGCCGCTGATCATCATGGTGGTGACGGCGTTCAATTCGTCGTCCTTCCCGCGCATCGTGCCGTGGGACTGTTTCACCACCGACTGGTTCGGCAAGCTGGCCAATGACGCCAAGCTGCTGCACGGCCTCGGCAATTCTCTGATCATCGGGGCGGGCGTCGTCGCCCTGGCGACCCCGGTCGGCCTCGCGGCCGCCCTTGCCCTGTCGGAAGCGGGACCTCGGTTGCGCGGCATTCTCTATACCGTGTTCATCGGTCCCATTCTGATGCCGGGCATCGTCATCGGCATTTCGACCCTGCTGTTCTGGGGCAAGATCGGCACCGGTCTCGGCTTCGGCTTCGATTCGATCTTCTTCGACGGCTTCTTCCTGACCATCCTCGGTCAGGTCTGCTTCATCTCGGCCTATTCGATGCTGGTGTTCATGGCCCGGCTGCAGCGCTTCGACCACACGCTGACCGAGGCCGCGCTCGACATGGGCGCGACGCCGGCCCAGGCCTTCGCCAAGATCCTCCTGCCCTTCCTGCGCCCGGCGATCTTCTCGAGCGCGGTGCTCGCCTTCCTCGCCTCGCTCGAGAATTACAATACGACGGTGTTCTCGATCGTCGCCGAAAGCACCTTCACCACGGAACTCGCCTCCAAGGTCCGGCTCGGCATCGATCCTTCGATTTCGGCGGTCGCCGTCGTCATCATCGCCATCACCCTGACCGGCGCCATCATCCACGAGGCCTGGCAGCGACGGGCCCAGGCCCTCGCCCAGGGCGGCGCGGCGGCGCAAGCCATCCTGGCCAATCCGGCGGCGGCCTTCATCCGCCACCCGGCGACGGTCGGCGCCCTGCTGCTCGCCCTCGCCGGGATCGCGGTCTACTACGGCAAGGGCCATGACTCGCGGGCCTGCGAACAGTCGATCCTCGACGCCAAGCTGCTGGAACAGCAGCGCCTGCAGGACGAAATGCGCGCCCGCACCCAGCAGCAGGCTCCGGCC
>NZ_JBAQRT010000243.1:0-2799 GCF_049306435.1 Zavarzinia sp. | reverse complement strand
CCGCCGCAGCCAGCGCCAGAGCCGAAGAAGCCGGTTATTCGCATCGCCGCCGCGCCGCCGGAGGCGAGCAACAAGGCGCCCGTTCTGTTGCCCGCCCCCGTCGAGCGCTCGCTGATCGACGAGGCGCTGGCCGCCGGCCGCATCACCCGCTGCCCGCCCGCCTACGCCGGCACCGTCGAGGGCGGCGCCCGCCTCGACCTCGGCGGTCACCAACCGATCGAAAAATCGACCTTCAGGCATCCGCAAAGGAAGTGACCCGATGATCAACCCTCACAACATGGATGGCCGCGTCGCGGCGCAGCAGGGGCGTCCGGTGTCGACCAACCCGCACCCGGCCGGCACAAGGGCCTATTACGGGTGGCTGGCCGACTGGCACGAGGGCCAGGCGGCGCAGCTGCGCGCCGCCGATCCCAGGCGCCGCAAGCTCAACGAAATGGCGCGTCAGTACCGCCTGCAGGCCAACAGTCCTGCGCTGACCAGCGCGGCGGGAGCCTGATCATGATCAAGGCCCTGATGATCATCATCACGTCGATCAACGCCAACCCGCAGGCGCAGGCCTTGCTGGTCTCGCCGATGGAGTGCGCCGAAGCCGCCGAGGACATGGCCTTGGCCGTCGAGGCCGGCAAGGCCGAGGGGGTGGTGCTTTGCCTTTACGAGGAGGACCTGTCCTATGAGTGACCGCGAGCAGATGCTCCAGACCGAGTTGGAGGCGCAGGCTGTCGCGCTGGCCGATGCCATGTGGGCGGCCGCGGTTGAGACGGCGAAGGCCTTCGGCACGTTGCCCGCCGCCAACGCGATGCTGGCCGCCCTCGCGTCGCTCGAAGGTCAGATGCTGGGCCATGTCGTGGACGCCCGGCATCGCCGCATCCTCGCCCGCCAGCTGGACGTGCAGCGCCGCGCCGCGCAGCTCCGAACGATGGCCAGGCGAAATGCGGGCGACGGCTTCCAGACATACACCATTGGAGGGCCGCTCAATGGCTGATCCCGACAGCATCAAGGCAAAGCTGCGCGCGCTCCTCGCCAAGACGACGGCAGCCGGCTGCACCGAGCCGGAGGCGGCGAGCGCCATGGCGGCGGCCGAGCGCATCATGGCGACCCATGGCATCGACCCGGACGACATTGACTCGGTCGATGGCGAGCGGGTGAGCATCACCCGGTCGAAAACGAAATGGCCGTACTCGCGGGTCGTTTTCGCGATCGAGCGGATATCCGGCGCGACCTATCGCCTAACCTACTCGCACCGCGATCCCGCCGGCCGCCTCAAGGTGACCCTGCATTTCACGGGCCGTCCCTCGGACGTCGCCTTGGCCGAATACCTGTATGTCCTGCTGGAGTGGGCGATACGGCGCGCACAGGCCGATTTCCGGGCCACCAAGACATGGCGCCTCAAGCGCAGTCGCAAGACGCGGGGCGAGGAGATGGCGGCCTTTACCGAGGGCCTATGCGGGCGGCTGGCAGCCAAGGTTCTGGATGTCTTCAGGCATCGTTTACCGCTGCAACCGGCTGCGCGCACGGCAGTGGCGGCGGCGGAGCCCGAGCTCACCAAGGCGGAGCAGGATCGCGCAAGGAAGACGTTCCGTGCCTGGGAAAAAAGGATCCGGCGGCAGGGCTTCTGGGCCGGGGAGGCCGCCGCCGACGGCATCAATGTGACGGATGCCATAGCCGGCGAAGCGGCCGAGCCGCAGATGATCGGGAGGCAGTGATGGAAGATCATGTCAGTCATGAAGACTGGTACGACGCCGAAGTGGCGCCGAAGTTGGCCGAGCTCAGCAAGGCCTGCCTGGCCCGCGGTGTCGGGTTCATCGCCTTGGTTGCCTACGACGGCCAAGGCAGTGTCGGTCGCACGATCGCGATCCCCGAAAGCACGGCTCTCATGATCCGCATGGCCGACGCCCTCGCGCGGTGCTGGCTACCTGGGGGCAGGGCCGACATCGACATGTTCATCAGAGCGTTGGTCAAGCATGCCAAGACCTACGGACACAGCAGCATGTTCCTGGCCCAAATGGGCATTCCGGCCTCGCCGGCCGATGGGGAGACGGTAAATTGATGGCCGCCCCCGATCCCGCCAAGCGCCGGTCGCTGATCGCCGCGATCCATGCCGAAGCCAAGAAGCAGGGCATGGACGACGACTTGCGGCGCCAAGTGATCGCCAACGCGACCGGCAAGAAATCGGCGGCCGACCTCACGCTGCCCGAGCTGGGCAAGGCGCTGGACGCGATCAAGGGCCGTGCCGGGGCGCGGCAGCAGCCAGCCCGGGGCCGCGCCCTGGCGGAGAGCGATCACGCCCGCAAGATACGCGCACTGTGGTTGAGCCTGTGGAACCTGGGCGCGGTCGACAGCCCCAGCGAAGCCGCGATCGCCGCCTTCGCCAAGCGCCAGCTGCGGATCGAGGCCCTGCAGTGGGTCACCCCGCATCAGGCCTCCTCGATCATCGAGGCGCTGCGCGACATGGGCCGCCGGCATGGCTGGGACGTCAAGCCGGGGTGCACGGTCGACGAGGCCGAAACCGCGCTGGTCACCGCGCAGTTCGAGCAGTTGGTGGCGGTGCAAGACGCCACCATCCAGGAGGAGCTCACGCGCATCGTCTGCCAGGACAGGATCTCGCGGCGCGAGGTGATCCGCCGCTATGGCAATCTGATCCGCGCCCATAAGGGAGGCGCCCGTGGCTGACCTCCCGATCCAACTTCGAGCGCCCTTCGAGGCCTTCTGGAAAGCGGTCCCGAAGCGGCCCGCCGACCGCCCCGGCAAGGCGCGCGCCGAGTTCGCCCGGCTGGTCAAGGGCGGGGAGGACCCGCAGGC
>NZ_JBAQRT010000242.1:0-10815 GCF_049306435.1 Zavarzinia sp. | reverse complement strand
GCGCAGGCGGCCGGCCTCCTGGCGCGGCGCGGCGTCGGGCGTATCCTGACCCGGTTGTTCAGTCATCGTGAAAATCCTGTCCTGTCCCTGTCGGTACGCGGCAAGCCACTGACCCTTGTCGCGTGATTATCGCATGTAAGGAAGCGGTGAAAGGGGCCGATGGTGCGGTTCGTCGCCATTCCCGACGATTTTGAGACGGATTCCGGGGCGCGCTTCGCCGAATTGGATGATATGACAGTGAGGTCGGCGAAGGTTCCATGCACCCGGCGCGGGGCAGGTTCCGGTCTCCGATGTCGTTCCTGTGATCCGCGTCACAGACACCCGGGGGGCGCAGGTTGTCCGTTACCGGGGTCAAAAGTTGCAGTCTTCCGGCGAGAATTCATGACGGGTCCCATGCTCAAGATACAGTTCTCGCGACCGACGCCCTGTCCCGGTGTCCGGGTCTGACACCGCGGACGGCCGCAGGATCGTGATGACGCGCAGTTTTGAAGATGTCGCCCGGGCGGCCGGTCTCGACCTGTCGGCGGAACCATTCGCCATGATCGCCGGCAGTTCGGCGCGTTGCGCCGCCGCCTCGATCATCGCCGTCTTCGAGGCGCTGGAGGCGCAGCCGGTGCCCAAGCTGGCGCCGATGACCGACTGGCTGCTGGCGGGGCAGGGCTTCCCGCCGGGCCATCCCTACCGCGTGGCGGCGCGCCCGCTGGCCGAGGCGATCGAGGCGCGGGACCAGCCCGTTCCGGTCAACCCCTATCACAATGCCCATCACACGCTCGAAGTCCTGCTGAACGCGCATTATCTCGCCTGCCGCAATGATGCGGTGGCGACGCGGATCCGCCTGTCCCGGCGCGAATACGGCATCCTCTGCCTTGCCGCGCTGATCCATGATTTCGAGCACGACGGCACGATGAACGGCGCCCAGCGCTTCCGTCTGGAGCGCCATTCGGCCGATCTCGCCGCGCCCTATTTCGTCGCCGCCGGCATCGGCGCCGAAGACCGGGCGGCGATCGACGCCATCGTGCTGGCGACCGATCCGGCCGGCCCCAATCTCTACATGAAGGCGCTGCATGGTCAGGCCTTTTACGACGGACCGCCGCCCGACCCGTCGCTGGCCTTTCCCGAGCTGGCGCCGCTGGCCGGGGATCACCGCCTGCTGCGGATGGCCGCGCTGCTGAACGATGCCGATCTTCTGTCGTCGGCCGGTCTCAGTGTCGATTATGCCGCCAAGCAATCGGCCAAGCTCGGGGCCGAGGGCGGCCGGATTCTCGATTGCGCCGACATGCTGCGGTTCCTCAGCCATATCGTCGGCGGCAGTTTCACGACGAGGGCCGGGCGTTTTTTCAACCTGAACATGTTCCTGATCAAGGCGATGGCGGAATTGGGCCAGGGCCACAGCGATGACGGCATCGACGCGCCGCTGATCAGGCCCTGAGGCGGAACGCCGCTGATCAGGCCCTAAGGCGGAGGCGGGTCACTTCCAGCATTCGACCAGCACGGTGTAGCGCCGCGCCGCTTCGCCGACATCGGCGGCCGACAGGGGGGCCGCGCTGTCGGCCCCGATCGGTATGATCTGCTGGCGGTTCAGGAAGGCGGCGGCGACGCTGCCCTTGATGGCGAAATTCACGTTCTGGGGAATGTCGCCATAGGTATCGGCGATTTCGAGGGCATCGAGCTTCGCCGACACCACGCCGACGACATGGCCGGCCCGGTCGAGCAAGGGGCCGCCCGAATTGCCGGGCTGCACCGGGGCCGAGATCTGGAAATAGTTGGGATCGTCGCGCAGGCCCGCGTTGGCGCTGATGGTGCCGGTCGCCACATTGGCCTCGGACGAGAGCAGGCCCCGCAGGGGATAGCCGACGGCGACCACGTCGTCGCCCGGGCGGACATCCTTGCCCATGCGGAAGATCGCCCGGGACGGCGGCACGGACGATGATTTCAACAGGGCGAGATCATGGGACGGGTCGGCTGCGACAATGGTCGCCGAGCCGATGGCCTCGCTGCCAAGGCGCAGCTTCAGATCGGAACAGGTGGCGACCACATGGTGATTGGTCAGGACGAGGCCGCCCATCGAGATGAAGAAGCCCGACCCGGTCGAATCGAGTTCGGTCCGGCTGCGCTCGGGTGGCGGCGTGCTGGCGGTGCGCGGCGCGGCGCTGCCCGGCCCGCTGTTGCGCAGCCATTCGTCGGCGCGGCGGCGTGCCTCCCTGGTTTCCGAGCGTTCCATGCGCTCGCCCAGGCCGGCGCGGTCTTCGAGGGCCGCCTCGCGTTCGGGGCCGGTGGCCATGGAATCGATGGCGATGCTCAGCCATTTGTAGGCTTCGACCAGATCCTGCGGCACGCCCTGGCCGTCCCGGAACAGGGAGGCGAGGTTGCGCATGGCGCTGGTATTGCCCTGTTCGGCCGCCTGTTCGTACCAGTAGCCGGCTTCGCCGGGCGCGCGCGCCATGCCGTCGCCGGATTCGAGCAGCACGCCGAGATTGTTCTGGGCCGCCGGATTGCCCTGCAGGGCCGCCTTGCGATACCAGGTGGCGGCCTGCTCCTTGTCCACCGGAATGCCTTCGCCGGTGTCGAGCATCAGCGCCAGGTTGAACTGGGCCTCGGCATCGCCCTGTTCGGCGGCCTTGCGATACCAGGTGGCGGCCTTGCCATCGTCCAGCGGCACGCCGGTGCCGAAATCATACATGACGCCGAGGTTGAACTGCGCCCGGGCAAAGCCCTGTTCGGCCGACGCCGCGTACCAGCGGGCGGCTTCGGACTTGTTCTCGGGCACGCCGATGCCCTTGTCGTAAAGCACGCCCAGATTGTTCTGGGCCTTGGCGTGGCCCTGTTCGGCGGCCTTGCGATACCAGAAGGCGGCGGTCGCGGGATCGCGGTCGATGCCGTCGCCGCTCTCATACATCAGGGCAAGGTTGTATTGCGCGCCGACGTGGCCGCTCAGGGCCGATTTCTTGTACCAGAAGGCGGCTTCGGTCTTGTCGATCGCCACGCCCTTGCCCGAGTCGTAAAGCAGGGCGAGGTTGAACTGGGCGTCCGGATTGCCGCGCTCGGCCGCGAGGCGATACCATTTGGCGGCCTCCGCGTCGTTCTCCGGCACGCCCTGGCCATTGTCGAGGATGACGCCGACGCCGAACTGAGCATCGGAATCGCCCTCCTGCGCCAGGGGCAACCAGATCGTGTAGGCCTGACCATAGTCGCCGCGCTCATAGGCGGCGAAACCCTGCTGATAGCTCTCCGCCAGGGCCGGCAGCCCGGTGGCGAGCAGGATCATCGAACCAAGGGCGGCAACAGCACCAGCTGCGACTAGGCGGCCTCGACGGCCACGGGGCTTCATAATGTGAGGCACCAGAATAGGGGTTGGCGCGGAAAGGCACCGCCGACCCTGCAGACTTGTTTGAGCAAGGTAACCTAGACTGCCCGGCTTCGAGTCGCGAACATTTTGCAAGCGCGAAATGCGAATCTTACTGAAGTGTGGCAGTCGTATCGCGCCGCGCCCTAGCCGCCGGCGATCGTGACGCCGCCATCGACCGCCAGGGTCTGGCCGTTGGTATAGCGCCCGGCGTCGGACACCAGGAACAGCGCGGCACCGGCGATATCCTCGGGCTCGCCGATGCGGCCGGCGGGGCAGTTGCGCAGCACCTCGCGCTCGATATCCGGGTTCTCCCACAGGGCGCGGGCGAAATCGGTCCGGATCAGCCCGGGGGCGATGCAATTGGCGCGGATGCCTTCGCTGCCCCATTCGACCGCCAGATTGCGGGCCAGCTGCATGTCCGCCGCCTTGGAAATGCAATAGGCGCCGAGCAGGGCCGAGCCGCGAAGGCCGCCGATCGAGGAAATGATCAGGATGGCGCCGCCCCGGACCGCCAGGGCAGGCCGCGCCATCTGGCACAGCCACAGGTTCGACTTGATGTTGGAGGCCATGATCTTGTCGAAGGCGGCATCCGGCACATCGGCGATCGGGCCGAAATAGGGGTTCACCGCGGCATTGCAGACGAGGGCGTCGATCCGGCCGAATTGCGCCATGGTGCCGCGGATCAGCGCCTCGCAATCCTCGCGCGACGAGATGTTGCAGGGAATGACCGTGGCGGTGCCGCCTTCCGCCGCGATCTCGGCGCGGACCTTGTCGCAGGCTTCGGGTTTGCGGCTGGAGACGACGACGGTCGCCCCGGCGCGGGCGAATTCCAGCGCGATCGCGCGACCGATGCCCCGGCTGGAGCCGGTGACGATCGCGACCTTGCCTGTCATGTCGAACAGTTTCGATGCCATGATGCCGACGTGCCCCCCTGATTCGTTTTCTTTGGACCAGAGTCATGCAGGATTGGGACGATCTCAAGATCGCATTGGCGATCGCCCGTCACGGCACGCTGACGGCGGCCGGGCGCGCCCTCGGGCTCAACCAGTCGACCATGGGGCGGCGCCTCGCGGCGATGGAAGCCGTGATCGGCCAGCCCTTGTTCGAGCGCCAGGGCACCAGCCTGATGGCGACCGAACTGGGTAGCCGGGTCGTCGCCGCCGCCGAACATGTCGCCGGCACCATGGCCGAGCTTCAGGTCGAACTGGCGGGCGGGCCGACCGCGCTCGAGGGCATCCTGCGCCTCTCGGCCCCGGAATTGCTGATCGCGCCCTTTCTCGCCTCGCGCCTCGCGCCGTTCATTGCCAGCCACCCCGGCCTCGCGGTCGAGTTGGTCGCCGACGAGCGGCCGCCGGTGCTGGCGCGGCGCGACAGCGATATCGCCCTGCGGTTTTCACTGCCCGATCAGGCGGAGCTTTTCGTGCGCCGGGTCGCCTTCATCGCCTTCGCCGTCTATGCCTCGCCCCGCTACGTCCTGTCGGCCGGCCTCGATCCCGAGGAGCGGCGATCGCCGGTCGCCGGCACGTTTTCGGGTTGCGACGCGGTCGGGCCGCCGCCCGAGTTGTCGGGCGCGGCCGATGCGCAATGGTTCGCCACGGTCGCGCGCGGGGCGCGGCCGGCGCTGCGGGTCGACGGCATCGCCGCGCAGCTGGCGGCGATCAAGGCCGGGCTCGGGGTCGGGCTGCTGCCCTGTTTCATCGGCGACGACGAGGGCCTGACCCGGCTGACCGCGCCGGGCGCCTGCCCTTTACGCGAAGTCTGGCTGGCGGTGCATCGCGAATTGCGCCACGCGCCACGCCTGCGCGCCATGATCGATCAGCTGAGCGCGGTCATGAAGCGCGAGCGGCCCGCCCTGATGGGCGCGCCGCGCGGCTGATCCCGCCCCCTCAGGCCTGGGCGAAGGCTTCCTTCAGCAGGGCCGCGCCCTCGACGAGGGCGGTGCGGCCGGCCTCGATCACCCCGGCCATCGAGCAGAAGCCGTGAATCTGGCCCTTGAACTCGGAGAGCGTGACCTTGTTGCCCGCCGCCTTCAGGGCCTCGGCATAGGCAATGCCTTCGTCGCGCAGCGGGTCGAAGCCCGCGACGACGACATGGACCGTGCCGAGATTGCCGAGGTTCGGATGGCGCAGGGGCGAGAAGCGCGGATCGGCGAGATCGACGCCGCCGCCGTCCCCCAGATACTGGGTGAAGAACCAGGACATCAGGTCCTTGTCCAGCATGAAGCCCTCGGCATTGGCCGTCCGCGACAGGCCTTCGTGCAGGGCATCGGTCGCCGGATAGATCAGCAGCTGGAACATGATCCTGGGGCCACCCGCGTCGCGCAGCTGCTGGGCGACCACGGCCGAGAGATTGCCGCCCGCGGAATCGCCGCCGACCGCGATCCGGTTCGGGTCGGCGTTGATTTCGGCCGCGTTGCGGGCGACCCAGGTGACCGCGGCCAGGCAATCCTCGACCGCCGCCGGGAAGCGGTGTTCAGGGGCCAGGCGATAGTCTACCGAGACGACGAGACAGCGCGCGTCATTGGCGATCAGCCGGCAGGGCGCGTCGTGGCTGTCGAGGCTGCCGATGACGAAGCCGCCGCCATGGAAGAACACGAGCACGGGCAGCGGCCCGGACGGAGCCGCGACGGGCGTGTAGATGCGGATCGGCAAGGGCGTGTCGTCCGGCCCCGGAATGACGCGGTCCTCGACCCGGCCGATCGGCAGGTCCTTCATGTCGGTCAGCTTGCAGGTGATCTCGAACATCTGGCGGGCGACGCTGGCCGGCACTTGATGCATCTTCGGCATGGGCGAGCGGGCGATCTGGTCGAGAATGGCCTTGGCCTGCGGATCGAGGGTCATGATGCTCTCCCTTCAGTTATGGCCGTCGCGCCCGGCAAGGGCGGTCAGGAATTTTTCGATGGCGTCGACATACCAGATGCCGTCCCGCCCGTGATGGCCGACATGGCCGCCACCCCTGGTGAAGGCCGGAAGGATGGAGGGGGATTTCGACCATTCGACGGCGCGGTAGCTGGAAAAGGGGATGATCGGATCATCCTTGGCCGCGATCACCAGGGCGGGCACCCGGATGCCGGAAACGAAATGACGGGCACTGTTGGCGGCGTGAAAGGCTTCGGGCGTGGGGTAATTGTTGCGGGGCGCCGTCACCGTCCGGTCGAATTCGACGAAACTTCGCGCCGCCTCCACCGCCGTCCGCAGCGGGTCGGACAATAGGGCCCCCGGCGCGACATATTCCGCCTTGAAGGCCTTCAGCAGATAGGACTGGTAGAAGCGGTTACCGCGCCGGTTCATCGTCCTCGTGGTGGCGCCGAGATCGATCGGGGCGCAGATGCTGACAACCGCGATCACCGGTCCCTTCGCGCCCTGTTCCCCGGCCAGTTTCAAAACCGTGTTGGCGCCCAGCGAAAAGCCGATGGCGACGATGCCGAGCGCGGTCAGCTCGGGCGACAGGCCGTCGATGGCATCGCGCAGGTCCTGCGAGCGGCCGGCGTGGTAATGGCGGCCGCAGTCGATCCGGCTGGGGCCGGCGCCGCGCAGGTTCAGGCGCAGCACGCGGTAGCCGAGGCCGAGCAGCCGGGCGGCGGTCGCCCGCATGTAATAACTCTCGGCGCTGCCGGCGATGCCATGGGCCAGCAGGACGAGGGGCAGGCCCTCGCCGGCATCGACCGGCTGGTCGAGCACGGCGTGCAGGATGTCGCCCGTGCCGTCCGAAACCGGCAGGCGCAGCGGCGTTTCGCTGGCTGGCGGACGCTGGACCGCCGGCTTCATCAGGGCGTTGCGCACGGTCTGCAGATGGCCGCCCAGCCAGGGCGGGCGGGGGCGGAAGGGGGGCAGGCCGATGTCGTCGAGGGTCATGTTCAGAAAATGGTATAGCCGCCGTCGATGACAATACAGTCGCCGGTATGGAAACTGCTGGCATCGGAGGCGAGATAGATCGCCATGCCGGCGAAATCCTCGGGCCGGCCCCAGCGTCGCACCGGGACCCGGGGCAGGACCTTGTCCTGGAACCTGGGGTTGGCGAAAATCGCGCCGGTCATGTCGCTTTCGACCCAGCCGGGCAGGATGGCGTTGCAGCGGATGCCGTCGCGCCCCAACTCGGCCGCGATGCCCCGCATCATCGAGACGACGGCGCCCTTGCTGGCGCCGTAATGTTCGTTGCGCGCCGCGCCTTCGAGGCCGGCGACCGAGGCGGTGACCACCAGCGAGCCGCCGCCGCCCCGCAGGGTCATATGGCGGGCCGCCTCGCGCAATGTCAGGAAGGCGCCGTCGAGATTGACCGCCATCACCCGCCGCCATTCGTCGAGGCCAAGCTGCATGAAGGACGGGGCCGCGCCGATCACCCCGGCATTGGCGAAACAGGTATCGACCCTTCCGAGCGTGTCGACGGTACGGGCAAAGCCATCGGCGACCGCGGCTTCGTCATCGACCGAAACCTCGAAACCGGCGATCCTGGTGCCATGGGCCGACAGGCGCTCGACCGCGGCGGCGGTCTTCGCCGCGTTGGTGCCCCAGATCGCGATATCGGCGCCGGCTTTGGCGCAGCCCTCGGCGAAACCAAAGCCGATGCCGCCGTTGCCCCCGGTTACCAGCACCACCTTGCCGGTCAGGTCGAAAGCCGCGAATGCCACGATGAACTCTCCCTCGGTTTGTTTTTTTTGTTTTGGGAGGATCAGGGATCGAGCGGCCTGCCGTCCAGCCATTTCGCCATCATCACCCGCGGCTGCTCGGCATAGCCGATCGATTCGTAAAAGCCGCGAACCTTGCCGTTCTCGGGCCGGATCAGCAGATGCATCTTCTGCATTCCCGTCGCCGCCGCCCAGATCTCCGCCGCCTTGACCAGCCGGCGGCCAAGGCCGATGCCCTGCAGCCCCGGGCTGACCGCGACGTAATACATCCAGGCCCGGTGCCCGTCATGGCCGACCATGACGGTGCCGATCACCGCGTTGTCGCGCTCGGCCACCATGATCACGGCTTCCATCGAACCTCGGGCGCGGGCGATGTCGTCCCTCGGGTCGTTCCACGGCCGGGTCAGCCCGCAGGCTTCCCACAGCGCGACCACGGGTTCGATATCGGCGTCGGTGATGGGGCGGATGGCGATGTCGTCGGTCATCTCGGTCTTTCGATGTACCCTTGCGCGATAAGCCAGTCTGCGCAGTCTGCGACCATGTCGGCCAGTGGAACCGGCCGGTAGTCGAGTTCGCGCTGCGCCTTCAGGCTGGGGCAGGGATTGGATTTGGCGGCCATGGCCGCGGCTTCCGGCGTCAAGGGCGGCTCGCGTCCGGTCAGCATCGCCCTCAGGGCATAGAGCTGGCCCATGACCTTGAGAACGGCGAGCGGCACCACCGGCGGCACCCGGCTCTTGCCGAGGCGGCGGGCGATTTCGGCGACGAATTCGCGCATGGTGGCGTCGGTCCCGCCCAGCACGTAATTGGCCCCGGTCGTGCCTTTCTCGGCGGCGGCGATATGCGCCTTCACCACTTCGCGGACATGGGTGAAGGACACGCCGCCGGGCGGAATACCGGGCAATTCGTCTTCCGCCACCATCAGGAACAGGCGGGCCCAGGTGTGGCTGTCCTGCGCGCCGACGATGGCGCCCGGGTTCAGGATCACGGCGTCGAGGCCGCGCCCGATCGCCTTTTTCACTTCCTGTTCCGCGAGATATTTCGAGCGCTGGTAATTGATCCAGGAGACGCCGCCCTTCTGCGGCGTCTCCTCGGTGATCGGCCCGTCGATCAGGCCCCAGACCGAGATGGTCGAGGTATGGACGAAACGCTTCGCGCCTTTTTCCAGGGCGACGGCGCACATGTTGCGCGTGCCGTCGACATTGTTCGCGGTCTGCCGGGCATTGTTGCGCGACCACAGATTGGTATCACCCGCGACATGGAACACGACATCGACCGCTTCGGGCATGGCGGCCCGCAGGCTGTCGATATCGGTGATGCCGCCGGTCGCCAGACTGACCGGGCGGCGAGCGAGAAGACTTGTGTTCGAGCCCTGACGGACCAGGCAGGTAACCTGCCAGTTCCGCGCGACGAGTTCGTCCACCAGGTTGATGCCGACGAAACCGGTTGCCCCCGTGACGAATGCCTGTGGCATTGCTGCCTCTCCCCTCAAGCGATGATTATGGTTTGACGAGTTTCCCGGGGTTCATCAGGCCCCGGGGGTCCATCGCCGTCTTGATGCGGCGTTTGAGGTCCAGTTCGACCTCGCTGTGATAGCGGGTTATCTCGTCCAGCTTCAAACGGCCAAGACCGTGTTCGGCCGAGATCGAGCCCTGATGGGCATGAACGAGATCGTGGACAATCTCTGCGAATTCCGTCGTTCGCGCAAGGAAGGCGGCGGGATCGGCGCCGATTGGCTGGCTCAGGTTGAAATGCAGGTTGCCGTCGCCGACATGGCCGAAGCAGACGATGCGCACGCCGGGGTCGTGCGCCGAGACGGCGGCGAAGGCCTCGGCGACGAAGCCGGCGATGGCGGGCACCGGGATCGAGACATCATGCTTCAGCGAGGCGCCCTCGGGCTTCTGGGCGTCCGACATGTCTTCCCGCAGGTGCCAGAGCGCGGCCCGCTGCGCTTCCGAGGCGGCAAGGGTGGCGTCGAGGACGAGGCCATCCGCCATCGCGGCTTCCAGCGCCGCCTCCAGCAGGGGTTGGGGATCGTCGCGCTGGGCCGCGATTTCGGTCAGCACATACCAGGGCGAGACGGTCGCCAGCGGCCGCTGGCTGCCGGGCAGATGGCGCAACACGAAGCCGAGGCCGGTCTCCGGCATCAGTTCGAAGGCGGTCAGGGCCTCGCCCGCCACGGTTCGCAGGCGGCCCAGCAGGCTAACGGCGGCCGGAACATCGGGCACGGCGCAGAAGGCGACGGCGCGGGCGCGCGGCCGTGGCCACAGGCGCAGCACGGCGGCGGTGATGATGCCCAGCGTCCCTTCCGCCCCGATGAAGACCTGCTTCAGGTCATAGCCGGTGTTGTCCTTGCGCAGCGCCCGCAACCCGTTCCAGATCCGGCCGTCCGGCAGCACGACCTCGAGCCCCAGCACCTGTTCGCGGGTGTTGCCATAGCGCAGCACCTGCACGCCGCCGGCATTGGTCGCCAGATTGCCGCCGATGGTGCAACTGCCCTGGGAGGCGAGGGAGACCGGATAGAGCCGGTCGATGCTCTCGGCCGCGGCCTGAACCTCGGCCAGGGTGCAGCCGGCCTCGACCGTGATCGTGTCGCCTTCGGGATCGAGGGCGCGGATGGCGCGCATCCGCTCGGTCAGGATCAGCACCTGATCGCCGCTCTCGTCCGGGGTCGCGCCGCCGACAAGGCCGGTGTTGCCGCCCTGGGGCACCATGGCGATGCCTTCGCCATGAAGGAGCGCCATGGCCGCGGCCAGGGCTTCGGTGCTGGCCGGCCGCAGGGCCAGCGGCGTCCGCCCGACATAGCGCCCGCGCTGATCCTTCAGCCTGGGCGCGAGGTCCGAGGCCT
>NZ_JBAQRT010000241.1:0-13700 GCF_049306435.1 Zavarzinia sp. | reverse complement strand
GGGACCGAGGCGGTGGCGGCGCCCCTGTCGGGACGCATCGTCGCCTTCGAGGTGGCGGAAGGGGCCGGCATCGCCGCCGGCCAGAGCCTTGCCATCCTCGAAGCGATGAAGATGGAACATGTGGTGAAGGCGCCCTTCGCCGGCATCATCCGCCGCCATGGCGGCGCCGAAGGCGAGACCATCGCCGAAGGCGCGGCCCTCGCCTTCATCGAGCCCGCCGCCGTCGAAGGCGCGGTCGCGGGCGAGGTCGGGGTGGTCGATCCCGACCATATCCGCCCGGATCTCGCCGAGGTGATCGCCCGCCATGCGCCGGGCCTCGACGCCAACCGCCCGGCGGCGGTCGCCCGGCGCGCCAGGACCAACCAGCGCACCGCCCGCGCCAATGTCGAGGACCTGTGCGATCCCGGCAGTTTCAACGAATATGGCGCCCTGCTGCTGCCCGCCCAGCGCAGGCGCCGCGGCCTCGACGATCTGATCGAGAACGGCCCGGCCGACGGGTTGATCGCCGGCACCGGCACGGTCAATGCCGCCGAGATGGGCGCGGAAGCCGCCCGCACCATGGTGATCGCCTATGATTACACGGTGATGGCCGGCACCCAGGGCATGATGAATCACAAGAAGACCGACCGGGTGCTGCACCTCGCCGAGGAATGGCGCCTGCCCCTGGTGCTCTTCGCCGAGGGCGGCGGCGGGCGGCCGGGCGATACCGACTGGGTGGGTGTCGCCGGCCTCGACGTGCCGACCTTCGCCAGTTTCGCCCGCCTGTCGGGCAAGGTGCCGATGGTTGGCATCGTCTCAGGTTACAGTTTCGCCGGCAATGCCGCGCTTCTCGGCTGCTGCGATCTGATCGTCGCGACCGAGAATGCCTCCTTCGGCATGGCGGGTCCGGCGATGATCGAGGGCGGCGGCCTCGGCAGCTTCCGGCCGGAGGAGGTGGGGCCGGTCGCCATGCAATGGGCCAATGGCAATATCGACCTGCGCGTCGCGGACGAGGCGGCGGCGGTCGCGGCGACGAAACGCCTGCTCGGCCAGTTCCAGGGCGTCTCGCCGGTCTGGCAGGCGGCGGACCAGCGGGAACTGCGCCATGTCGTGCCCGAGAACCGCCTGCGGGTCTATGACATCCGCAAGGCGATCGCGCTGTTGTGCGATACCGGCAGCGTCATGGAACTGCGCGGCGGCTTCGGACGGGGCATGATCACGGCCCTTGTCCGCATCGAAGGCAAACCCTTCGGCCTCATCGCCAACGACCCCACGCATCTGGGCGGCGCGGTCGATGCCCCGGCGGCGGAAAAGGGCGCGCGCTTTCTGAAACTGTGCGAGGCAAGGCGCCTGCCGGTGATCAGCCTCGTCGATACCCCGGGCTTCATGGTCGGCCCGCCTTGCGAGGCCGAGGGCATGGTACGGAAGGCCGCCGATCTCTTCATCGCCGGCGCCAATCTGACCGTGCCGGTGATGGCGATCGTGCTGCGGAAAGGTTACGGCCTCGGCGCCCAGGCCATGACGGCGGGCTCGTTCCACCGGCCGCTCTTCACCATCGCTTGGCCGTCCGGCGAATTCGGCGGCATGGGCCTGGAGGGCGCGGTCCGCCTCGGCTACCGCCGCGAACTGGAAGCGGCGGGCGATCCCGTGGAACAGAAAGCCCTGTTCGACAGGCTGGTCGCCCAGCAATACGCGAGTGGCAAGGCCATCAACATGGCCTCCTTCGGCGAGATCGACGCGGTGATCGACCCGGCCGAAACGCGGGCCTGGATTCTGCGGGGGCTTGGCTCTGCGGCCTGATGGACGTGGTCCTGATCTCGTCGTCCCGGCGAAGGCCGAGACCTCGCGACGAGAAGGCGCCCTCTCCTGGTCGAGGTCCCGGCCTTCGCCGGGACGACGAGGGAGGAAATATAAAGACGTTTCGCAAGCGTTGTCGGAGCTGGTCTAGTGTCTAAGTGTCAGACATGACATGGGCGCGCTCATGGTCTTGCGCCATAGTAATCTTCAAGATTGCTTCAGTGGTTGCCGAACTGCTGATTATGCATCTCGCAACTTGCCACAGCGCGGGCACTCGCCATCGGTGGCCAAATCCAATTGTTCCTTCATCACTGGCATAAGATCTGCACGCGTCCAGTAGGTTCCGTCACGCCTTGAGATAGTGGTGGCGAGGGCGTAGGCGTGCCGCTCGGCATCGGCATTTCCGAGGCGCATGATGATATCCTTGTGGGCGAGGCAAGCCTCAAGGGCACCAGCCTTGAACAGGGCAACGCGGGCAGCGGTCTCTAAATCATCTGCGTAGTCGCTCGCACTCATAGCTGACCTCCATGGTTTTAAGTAAACACTACGCTTCAAGGGGGGGAGCATGGAAAGTTCATCGCGGCAGGGAGACGGATGTGGACAAGGTAGCGATCATCACGGCGGGCGGCAGCGGCATGGGCGCCGCGGCGGCCCGGCGTCTGGCGGAGGAAGGCTTCAAGGTTGCCATTCTTTCGCCCTCGGGCAAGGGCGAACAGCTGGCGGCGGAGCTCGGCGGGTTCGGCGTCACCGGCTCCAATCAGTCGGGGGATGATCTGGCCCGGCTTGTCGGTACGGTCATGGCGCGCTGGGGCCGCATCGATGCTCTGGTCAACAGCGCCGGCCATGGTCCGCGCGGTGGCATCCTCGACCTGACCGACGAGGACTGGCACCTCGGCATGGATACCTATCTGCTGGGCGCGGTCCGGCCGACCCGGCTGGTGACGCCGATCATGCAGGCGCAGAAGGGCGGCGCCATCGTCAATATCTCGAGCTTCGCCGCTTTCGAGCCGGATCCGGCCTTTCCGACCTCCGCCGTGTTCCGGGCCGGCCTCGCCAGTTTCACCAAGCTGTTCTCGGACAAATATGCCGCCGACAACATCCGCATGAACAACGTTCTGCCCGGCTTCATCGACAGTTTCCCGGCAAAGCCGGAAATCGAGGCCCGCATCCCCCTCGGCCGCTACGGCAAGGTCGAGGAAGTGGCCGAACTGATCGCCCTTCTGGCCAGCGCGCGCGGGGCCTATATCACCGGCCAGAACATCCGCATCGACGGCGGCGTCACCCGTTCTGTTTAGGGGCGCCTCAGGCGCCCGTCCGTTTCGGGCCGGCGGGGCGCTTGGTGCCCGGTCGGCGGCGCCAGTCGCGCTTGGGCTGGGCTTCCTTGTGGGCGGCCAGCAGTTTCTCGAAACTGGCGCGCATCGGTGCTTCCAGCCCCGGGTTCTTTTCGAGGCGCGCGAGCAGCAGGGCGGCGGATTCGAGGGTGGAGAGGGCCTCTTTGCGGGGCTCCTTCCGCTGGCGGCCGTAAGCGCTCGGGGTTGCCGGGTTGAGCACGAGGCGGCGGCACTTCAGGACCCAGGGGTTGCGCCACCACAGGGTCTTGGCCTGCGACCAGCTGCCGTCCAGCAGGATGACGCCATCGATGCCGGAAAGCTCCGCCTTCTGGTCGGGCAGGGGCTGGCTCTTGGCATCGACCGCGACCACTTCGCGCCCTTCGGGCATGTCGGCCATGGCGGCGGAGCCCAGATAAAGGATCGCCCAGCGGCCGGGATCGACCGGCCGACCGAGGGCCTTGGCCAGGCTCGGCCACGACAAGCCGATCTTCACCTGTGCCTTCTGCAGATGCAGGGCGGCGAGACGGGCGGTGCCGAGGGGTTCGGTCTTTTCCTGCGGATACTGGAGGATCAGCAGCTCGATCCGGTTGGGCATCGGCTCGATCCCCTCGCAGATGCAAAGGGGCGGGCGCTTGCCGCAGCGGGGGCAGGGCTCGGGCAGGGCGGGATCGATGGGCTTTTCGGCGGGGGCGTCGGTCATGATGGCGCGGATCATGCCGTATCGCGGCGGCGCCGTCACGCTTTGCCGGATAAGGCGGCTCAGCGCCGGATCAGGCCGAAGGGCCAGGGCCGCACGCTGCCGTACAGAGCGAGACGCTGGGTGCCCGGCACGGCGTCGCCCCGGCGATGAAAGCCCAGGGTGTCGGCCATGACCAGGCTGTTGGCGGGCACGGTGACGGAAACCGGCGGCGGCAGGCCGAGGCCGGCAAGTTCCTCCGCCTCGATGCGAAAGGCCCCCTCGGTCCCGATGATGCCGACTTTCCGCGCGGCGCTGGCGCGGATCGCCCGCATCTCTTCCCATGCCAGCCGGGCCGGGGTCAGGCGATGGCTGCCGGGGACATAGACGAAGGGGCCGTCGTCCGCCGTGACGGCGTCGATGAAATACCAGAACTTGATATTGCTGAAGAATGTGTCGCGGTGCAGGACCTTCTGATCGTCCGGGGTGCGCGTCTCGTCGCCGTTCACGGTCAGATAGAGGCGGATGTTCCGGGGCGGGATCGCCGCGCCAAGGCGGGAGCGGGCAAGGGCGGCCAGGCGCGGCGATCGGGTGAAGGCGGCCAGGGCGGGGCTTTGTCCCCGCTCGATCCGGACGAAGCGGTTGAGGGTGCCGCCATCGAAGCGGTCGAAGCCCCAGGGCGCTTTCCGCCGGGCGCCGAAGCCGCGGGCTTCGTTGGCGGGGATGGGGGTGTGGGCTTCACTGGCGGCCAGGCGGGCTCTTGCCTCGTCGGCAATGGTGGCGAAAGCGTCCGGCGGCAGGAAATCCGGCACGACGACGAACCCCTGTTCGGCGAAGGATCTTGTGTGTTCGTCTTCCGGGATCCGGCACTGGGCACGGCGCAGACGGGCGCAGAAATCCGCCGCCGTCATGCGCCGACGATGCAGCCCCCGGTCGTTCAGGCCGGCATGGGCGATCCAGCGGTCCTCGAAACTCTTCGTCGATGTCAGGATCGACCACATGGCGATCTCCAGCCTCCCTCGGGTGACCGGTCCTGTCTTATCACGAAGCCGCCGAGGATGGGCAGCCACACCGGCGCCTTTTCGCGCGCGGCCGCGTGTCCGCCATTGACGGGTGATATGCGGTCCCTATTCTGTCGGGGTCGGGACCGCCGAATCCCGACAGTATTTACCCCTTGAGGGAGAGACCGGGCCACACCCCGGCGCCGAAGGAGCAACCGCCCCGGAAACTCTCAGGCAAACGGACCGCAGGGGGGACGGCACTCTGGAAAGCAGGGGCGACGGCGCGATGCCGGCGCGACCTCACCCAAGGGGTAAGCCGATGGACGGGCTCTTCACCGCCATCCGGTCAATCTCTCAGGTTCTCCGACAGAGGGGGCGGTCCGGGCCATCTTGCCCGGATGGCACCTCATATCCGGAGATCCCCCTTGGGCCATGACGACGACCTGAAATACACGCCGCTTTATGACCTGCACCTCGAACTCGGGGGCAAGATGGTGCCTTTCGCCGGCTATGCCATGCCGGTGCAATATCCCTCGGGCATTCTCGCCGAACACAAGGCGACCCGGGAGGGCGCGGGCCTGTTCGATGTCTCCCATATGGGCCAGGCCTATCTCGAGGGGCCGGAGGTCGCCGCGCTGATCGAGACCCTGGTGCCCGGCGACATCAAGGAGCTGAAGCCGGGGCAGATCCGCTACAGCCTCCTCATGGCGGACGACGGCGGCATTCTCGACGATCTGATGATCACGCGGCCCGTGGACGACGCGGATGGCACCCGCCTGTTCCTCGTCGTCAATGCCGCCTGCAAGGATCAGGATTTCGCCCATATCGCGGCACGGCTGGCGGGTCGGGCGGTGCTCACCCGGCTCGACGACCGCGCCTTGCTGGCGTTGCAGGGGCCGAAGGCGGCGGCGCTGATGGCGGGCCTTGGCCCTGCGGCTAACGACCTGACCTTCATGACCGCGGCGCCGGTCGATATCGCCGGCATTCCCTGCCTCGTTTCCCGCTCGGGCTATACCGGCGAGGATGGCTACGAGATTTCCGTGCCGGCCGACCGCGCGGTGGGGCTTGCCCGGGCCCTGCTGGCGGCGGGGGCCGCGCCCATCGGCCTTGGCGCCCGCGACAGCCTGCGCCTCGAGGCCGGGCTCTGCCTCTATGGCCATGATATCGACACGAGCACCGATCCCATCGAAGCCTCGCTCGCCTGGGTGGTGCCGAAGCGCCGCCGGGAGGAAGCGAATTTCCCCGGTGCCGCGCGGGTGCTGGCCGCGCTTCGCGACGGCGTTACGCGAAAGCGCGTCGGCATCAAGCCGCTGGGCCGTGCCCCGGCGCGGGAAGGCACCGTGGTCGCCATGTCCGGCGGCGGCGATCCGGTCGGCATCGTGACCTCGGGCGGTTTCGGCCCGACGGTGGAAGGCCCCATCGCCATGGGCTATGTCCCGCCCGAACTCGCCAAACCCGGCACGAAAATCGACCTCCTGGTGCGCGGCAAGCCGCTGCCCGCCGAGGTTTGCGCGCTTCCCTTCACTCCCCATCGCTACGCCAAGGCTTGAGAGATCGACATGACCGTGAAATTTACCAAGGACCACGAGTGGATCGCCGTCTCCGGCACGACCGGCCGGGTGGGCATCACGACTTACGCGCAAGGCCAGCTGGGCGACCTCGTCTATGTCGAGGTGCCGGCGATCGGCAAGGCGCTGACCAAGGGCGGCGAGGCGGCGGTGGTCGAATCCGTGAAGGCGGCGTCGGAAGTCTATGCCCCGGTCTCGGGCAAGGTGACGGCGGCCAATGACGCGCTTTCGGACGCGCCCGAGACGGTGAACGCCGATGCCGAAGGCGAAGGCTGGCTCTACGAGATGGAGATCGCCGATCCGGCCGAACTGGGCGATCTGATGGACCGGGCGGCCTATGACGCCTTCATCGAAACCCTGCACTGATCCGGGGGCGGTTCCATGCGTTACCTGCCCCTGACCGGGGACGACCGCGCCGAGATGCTGGCGGCGATCGGCGCCCCCTCGGTCGATGATCTGTTCCGCGACGTGCCGGAAGCGGCGCGCCTGTCCGCACCCGTGGACCTGCCCTGTCACCTCGGCGAATTCGAGGTGGAACAGGCGATTTCCGCCATGGCGGCGAAAAGCCGGCATTCGGGCGTCATGGCCAGTTTCCTCGGCGCCGGCGCCTATCGCCACCATATCCCGGCGGCGGTCGACCACCTGATCCAGCGTTCGGAATTCCTCACTTCCTACACGCCCTATCAGCCGGAAATCGCCCAAGGCACGCTGCAGTATCTGTTCGAGTTCCAGACCCAGGTCGCGCTGCTGACCGGCATGGAGGTCGCCAATGCCTCGATGTACGACGGCTCGACCGCCTGCGCCGAGGCGGTGGAAATGGCGCGGCGCATCACCGGGCGTCACCGCGTCGTGCTCTCGGGCAATCTTCATCCCCATTATGCCGAAGTGATCCATACGCTCGCCGCCCTGCACGGGACCGAGGTGGTCTCGAAGCCGGCGGCGCCGGCGGGCGAGGGGGATCTGGCGGGCGATGTCGACGGCGAGACTGCCTGCATCGTCGTCCAGTATCCGGATGTCTTCGGCCATGTCCGCGATTTCACCGCCCTCGCCAGGGCGGCGCAAGCCGCGGGCGCGCTGCTCATCGTCGCCGTGACCGAGGTGGTCGCGCTCGGCGCGCTGGTGCCGCCGGGGGCCATGGGCGCCGATATCGTCGTGGGCGAAGGGCAGGGGCTGGGCGTTGGCCTGCAATATGGCGGGCCCTACCTCGGTCTCTTCGCCGCGCGCGCCAAATTCGTGCGCCAGATGCCGGGGCGTCTGTGTGGCGAGACGGTGGATGCGACGGGGCGTCGCGGCTTCGTGCTCACCCTGTCGACCCGCGAGCAGCATATCCGGCGGGAAAAGGCGACCTCGAACATCTGTACCAATTCGGGGCTCTGTTCGCTGGCCTTCACCATCCATCTCTCCCTGCTGGGCGAGGCGGGGCTGGTGAAACTGGCGGCGCTCAATCACGCGCGGGCGGTCACGCTCGCTGATGCGCTGGCCGGCGTTGCCGGGGTCGAGGTGCTGAACGAGAGCTTCTTCAACGAATTCACCCTGCGCCTGCCGAAGGCGGCGGCGCCCGTGGTGGAGGCGCTCGTCGCGCGCGGCATCCTCGGCGGCGTGCCGGGGGCGCGGCTGTGGCCGGGCGATCCCACGGCGGACAATCTGCTGATCGTGGCCGCGACCGAAACCAACAGCGAGGCGGAAATAAACGCCTTCGCCAAGACTCTCGCCGAGGTGCTGGCATGATGAACCGTCAGGGCAGGCCCAGCACCCCGGGCGACGCGTCTTCGGGCGCGGTCGATACCGTGCTCGGCCATCGCGGCCTCGATCACGAGGAAGCGCTGATCTTCGAACAGGGGCAGGCGGGGCGCAGCGGCGTCGACCTGCCGGATGTACCCGTGGTGACGAGCCGCCTCGGCACCCTCGCCCGTAAAGGCCCGATCGGCCTGCCCGGCCTGTCCGAGCCGCAGGTGGTGCGCCATTACGTCCGCCTGTCGCGGCGGAATTACGCCATCGACATGGGGCTCTATCCGCTCGGCTCCTGCACCATGAAGCACAACCCGCGCCTGAACGAGAAACTGGCGCGGTTGCCGGGCTTCGCCGATCTGCACCCGCTCGCCCCGCTGTCGACGACGGAAGGCGCGCTCGAGGTCATGGGCGTGCTCGCCCATTGGCTGAAGGTGCTGACCGGGATGCCGGCGGTGGCGCTGACCCCCAAGGCCGGCGCCCATGGCGAGCTGTGCGGCATCATGGCGATCCGCGCCGCCCATGTCGCCAAGGGCGATGGCGAGACGCGGAAACGCATCCTCGTGCCAGAAAGCGCCCATGGCACCAATCCGGCGACCGCCGCCTATTGCGGCTTCACCGTCGATCCGGTGCCGGCGACGGCGGACGGCCGGGTCGACCTCGCCGCGCTGAAGGCGAAGCTGGGGCCGGACGTCGCCGCCATCATGCTGACCAACCCCAATACTTGCGGGCTGTTCGAGCGTGATATCAGGGAAATTGCCGAGGCCGTTCATGGGGTTGGCGGCTATTTCTACTGTGACGGGGCGAATTTCAACGCCATCGTCGGCCGGGTGCGGCCGGGCGATCTCGGCGTCGATGCAATGCACATCAACCTGCACAAGACATTCTCGACCCCGCATGGCGGCGGCGGACCCGGCGCGGGACCGGTCGTCCTGTCGGCGGCGCTGGCGCCTTTCGCGCCCTTGCCCTGGGTCGTCGAGAAGGATGGCCGCTTCGAACTGGTCGAGGACGACAAGGGCCAGAGCTTCGGCCGCATGGCCGCCTTCAACGGCCAGATGGGCATGTTCAGCCGCGCCCTCGCCTATATGATGAGCCATGGCGCCGACGGCCTGGCGCAGGCAGCGAGCGATGCCGTGCTCTCGGCCAATTACATCCAGGCGCGCCTGTCCGATGTGATGACGGCGTCCTTCGAAGGCCCCTGTATGCACGAGGCGCTGTTCGACGACCGTTTCCTGAAGGACACGGGCGTCACCACCCTCGACTTCGCCAAGGCGATGATCGACGAGGGCTATCATCCGATGACCATGTATTTCCCGCTGGTCGTCCATGGCGCGATGCTGATCGAGCCGACGGAATCGGAATCGAAGGAAAGCCTCGACGAATTCATCGCCGTGATGCGCCACCTTGCGGAAAGCGCCAGGGCGGGCGAGGTGGAGCGCTTCACCGGCGCCCCGCATTATGCCCCGCGCCGCCGCCTCGACGAGACCCTGGCCGCGCGAAAGCCCGTGCTGCGCTGGACTCCGCCGGCCCCGGCCAGGGCGGCGGAATAACCGCGTCAAACCGCCCCGGTCACCGGCCGGGGCGGTTCTATACTCGTCTGAGTTATGAATTTGTGCGATCATGCCACCGAAGCGGGGGTGCGCATGATCTCTCTGAAGCCATGTGTCGTTGCGGCGTGTGTTGTCTTCTCTCTCGCCTGCGGCGGCGCTGCCTGCGCCGATGGCGGGAAGAAAGCGGCATTGCCGACAGGGACAAGCCTCGAGAAATCGCCGTCACCCGACGAATACAGACTGCGGGCCGCATGGGTGGACGAGGTCACGACGTATATACGTGACGCGCTGGTGTCTGCCAGCGGCGCCGACTCGGCCGATCGGATCGGCACCGTCACGCTCGAACTCATCGTCAGTCGCTTCGGCGGAATCCGTGAGTGCAGGGTCCTGACCGGCAGCGGCGACAGCGCTCTCGACGATCACGCGGTGAAGACGGTCTGCCCATTGGAATTGCCGCCCATGCCGCCGGGCCTGACCATCGGGAAGGCCCAACTCAGCCTGCCCCTCATTTTCCATGGGGTGCAGCCGCCGGAAGTCGTGCGTCCGCAGGACTGGAGCATCGGCGCGGATAAAAAAGAAATCCTGGGCTTTGGCTACATCATTTCCGTGAATGACGTCCCGGGCGATCCCATGGCGGAGGACCCCCTGATGAAAGGCTGGGTGGATGAGTTCGTAAAGCTTCTGCGGCACACGCTCGTCTATCCGCCGCGCGCCCGGATCGCCCGGCCCAGCGGCACCGTGGTCGTCGAATTCACGGTGGAAGCAACGGGCAAGGTCAAGGACTGCATTTTGGCGGGCAAAAGCGGCAGCGACACGCTCGACAACTACATGATGGAAACGATCTGCGACCTTCAAATGCCGCCCATTCCCGCGGATCTCGGTGTCAGCGAGGTCCGCCTGCGGCTGCCGCAACATTTTGAGTTCAGGCAGTATTGAGCCACGCTGCGTGACATGGTCTAGGACGCCGCGCACGGGCGCCGCCCTCGAAGTCGCCAGGTGATGACGGCGGCGAGGATGCCGGTGACGATGCCGCCGGCGGGGCCCAGGAAGAACAGCACGCCCATGCTGGTCGCGCCTTCGCGGTCGAAGAAAGCCGTCGCCTCGGACCAGATCATGTAACCGAGGACGATGGCGAGATAACCGGCGATCCAGCCGCCGATGAAGCCGAGCACGGACAGCAGGAAGCGCCCGCCGTTCTGGCCCCGGTGTTGCACCGGCTGGGAGAGGGCGGGAAAGCCGGGCGGCGGCGGGATTGCGCGATCGTGGCCTTCGGTGATCACCAGATGCTCCGGCCCGAAAGCCCGATAGATCGCGGCCAGCGCCTCGGGCACCTCGCCGATCCGCGTCTTGTCGATGAGCGAGACCATGAATTTCGCCTGGGCCGCGATACCGAATTCCCGGGCGATCTCCGCGTCGAAGAATTGCAGCCGGTTCGCGGGGTGGACCTGAAGCATCGGATGCTCGCGCCGCAGCCGCGCCAGCAGCGCCTCCGTCTGGTCGGGGGGAAGCGCGGAATGCCCGAAATAGTCGATGGCCACGATGACGATCCGATTGCCGATGGGGGTGCAGGATTACCCCCATGATGATAACGGCGCGGTGACGCCGGTCACAGCCTCGCCAGTCTCCCTCTCCGCCCTTCAGGGGGGAGAGGGCCGGGGTGAGGTGGGTCGGGACGGTGCGCGGGCGGATCAGGACGGTGTTTCCCTCCTCACCCACCCCTCTCCTCCCGGGAGGAGAGGGCCTTTTCCGATCAGAACCCCGCCGCCAGTTGCCTTGTGGCCTGGAACACCGGCCGGCCCGCGACGATGGTGGCCATGACGCGGGGCAGGGCGGGCTGTTCGTCGTCGACGAGGACGAAATCGGCGCGGGCGCCGGGGCGGATGCTGCCCCGGTCGGTCATGCCGGCGGCGCTGGCGGGATTGGCCGAGATCAGCGCCCAGGCCTTGTGAAAGGGCAGCACGCCTTCGCGGGCGAGGCGGAAGGCGGCGTGGAGCAGGGCGGGGTAGTAATAGTCGGAGGCGAGGATCTGGCACATGCCCTGTTCGATCATCGGCGTCGCCCCGATCGAGCCGTTGTGGCTGCCGCCGCGCATCACGTTGGGCGCGCCCAGCACGATGGGATCGCCGAGGTCGCGGGCCTTGGCCGCCGCCTCCACCGTCTTGGGGAATTCGCTGATGCCGCAGCCGAGGCCATGGAACTGCTGGCGCATCAGGGCCGATTCATCGTCGTGGCTGGCGCTGGCGATACGCGCCGTCGCCGCCGCCCGGGCGAGGCGGCGGTTCGCGTCGGGCACTTCGCCGCGCCGCTCCCACACCCGGCGGAGCAGGGCGGTGAAATCCTCGACCGAGAGCTGGGCGCGCTCGGCATATTTCTGCAGCCGGACCGGCGTGTTGATGCGGGCGTGGATCTCGGGCGTGTGGTCGTTGAAGGCGAGCAGGCGGACGCTGCCCTCGGCCAGCCATTCGATGATCTCGTCGACCGCGTCGAGATTGAAGGTCTCGTGGCGCAGGTGGATATGGGTGTCGGCGGCGAGGCGGGGCTTCATCGTGGTGATGGTGTCGCGCAGGCGGTACGCCATCTCGCGCCCGCGCAGGCCCGGCTCCCACGACCAGGTGATGGCGTGGAAGGCCGTGGTGATGCCGTTGCCGACGACCTGGAGATCGGTTTCCTGCAGCGCGACGGCGAGCGAGACCTCGACCCCCGGGCGCGGCATGATCTGCCGCTCAAAGGCGTCGCCATGGAGGTCGACGATGCCGGGCAGCACCAGAAGGCCCCGGGCGTCGATGACGTGATGGGCGCAGAATCCCGTCGCCCTGGTCGGTCCCGCGATCTTGCCGCCCTCGATGGCGAGCGAACCTTCCTCGATCGTACCGTCGGGCCAGAGAATGCGGCCCCCCCTGATTTCGACGCGCATCGGCGTGTCCGCTCCAAAGCTGTTCATGGTCGACCCTATCGGCTTTGAGTTGCAGGGTGGTGACAAAAGACGGCGCTTTGAAACCCTGCGTCACGAAATCCGATCAGGCGCGGGCTTGGCATGAGTTCATACAAAGTATTGGAAATCATGGGTTTATATGGATGGATTTTCGCATTCATCCATATTCATGCGTCTTTCCTTAACCGGGCCGTCACGAAAATATCATTCTAGTCGTCTAGATGTATCGGGGCCGGCGCGAGGCCGGCGGGAATCCCGATGTCAGGCTTCATTTTCCAGCACGAACTGCACCCGGGGGCCGGAGAAGCGGCTGTAGCCGAATTCGATGGCGACGCCGGCGCGGTCGATGTTGATGGCCTCGGTGACGAGGATCGGCTGGTTGCGCGGCTGCTGGAGCAGATGGGCATCCGCCTGGTCGGGCATCTGCGCCATGATCCGTGTAATCTTCCGCGTGTAGTCGTCGATGCCGCGTTCCGACAGGGCCTTCGTTATGGAACCGAGGCGGCGGTAATCCTCGATAATGCCGTCGAAGCGGGATTTCGGGAAATAATGGGCGCCGACGCTCATGGCGCGGCCATCGGCGAAGGACAGGGTTTCCAGCAGGATGACGGGTTTCCCGGCACGAATACCGAGGGCCTTGGCGATGCGGGCCGGCGCCGGCATCTCGATCCCGCGCAGGAAGGTGGAGCCGGGCGTCCGATCCATCTTGCGCAGGTTTTCCGACAGGCGGATGCGCTGGCCGAGGGCGTAATCGATCACATCCTCGGCGACGAAAGTGCCGCGGCCCTGTTCGATGCGGACGGCGCCCGCCTCCTGCAAGGCGGCGACGGCGCGGCGCAGCGTGTGGCGGTTGACCCGGAAACGGGCGGCGAGCACGGCTTCCGGCGGCAATTGCTCGCCGGGTTTCACCACGCCGCGAGCGATCTCGTCCTGCAGGGCGCGCGCGATCTGCGCCCAGATGGCGAGGCCCCGGCCCCTCTCGGTCTCGACCACTGTCACGATAGATCCCCCTTGCTGGCCCGCTTGCCCGGGGGCATCATAGATACATCTAGACGACTAGACAATATGGCGATTGCGCGATGACGACGGATGACATGACCGAAGAACGCCGGCGCTGGCTCGCCGTGCTGGCCCGGGC